>SKFY01000077.1 GCA_007117755.1 Candidatus Woesearchaeota archaeon
AGTTCCATAAGAAGAATATTTATAAAACCAAGACTTCTACTGGAAACTATGCCGACTAAAAACCTAAATAATTTTTTTGAAAAATACTTAATCAAAGATTCAATATTCCAAAATAAAAAAGTTCTACAATCAACATATATTCCAGAGGAAATAAACCACAGAGACGACCAAATAAATCACATGGCACAAATACTAGCTCCTTCTTTAAGAAACGAAAAACCAAGCAACTTATTTATTTACGGAAAAACAGGAACAGGAAAAACACTCGTTTCTAAATACATGTCAGAACAAATGGAAAACATAGCCAGACAAAAAGGACTACCTCTAAAAATTTATTACATTAATTGTAAATTAAAAAAAATAGCAGACACAGAATACAGATTAATAGCAGAACTAGCCAGGTTTTTCGGAAAAGCAGTACCACCAACAGGACTACCCACAGACGAAGTATACAATATCTTTTTTAAAGCACTAGATTCAGAAGAAAAAATAATAATTTTAATACTAGACGAAGTAGATCAATTAGTAAGAAAAGCAGGAGATGAAATAATTTATAATTTGACAAGAATAAACTCAGAACTTAAAAATTCACAATTATCAATAATAGGTATTAGTAACGATTTAATGTTCGCAAATAACTTAGACCCTAGAGTTAAAAGTTCTTTATCAGAAGAAGAAATTGTTTTCCCACCATATAACGCGACACAAATACAACAAATACTAAAGAATAGAGCACGTATAGCTTTTAAAAAAGACAGTTTGGAAGAAGGAGTTATACAAAAATGCGCGGCGTACGCAGCTAGAGAACACGGAGACGCGAGAAGAGCATTAGAATTATTAAGAGTAGCAGGAGAAATAACAGAAAGAAGAGATGATGTCAAGGTTTCAATAAGTGACATAGACGAAGCAGAAGATAAAATAGAAAGAGACAGATTAATAGATATGGTTAGGACACACCCTAAACAATTCCAAGCAACACTATACCCCATACTTAAAATGGGTGATGATAAAAAACAAATATTCACAGGGGATATATACGAGTTTTACAAAAAAGTGTGTGAAAACACAGGTTTAAGACCTTTAACACAGAGAAGAGTTAGTGATATAATAGCAGAATTAGACATGCTAGGGATTATACACGCTAAAGTTATAAGTAAAGGAAGATTTGGACGAACTAGAGAGATAACCATAGCTTTATCTAATCACATTCAACTAAAAATATTAAAGATTTTAGAAGAAGAATTAGATATTGTTTCAAGTCAGAAAAAAAATAAGTTGTATTAAAAAATAAGATAACTTATTTTTTTTAGCATTATTTTTTTTAAAATAATATATAAAAAAATGGGTTCAGAAACTATATTTAATGAATTAATGGAGAAAGGAGTGCTTATAAGTCCTGAGTTATTAAATAAAAATTATGATGAAAAATTAATAAAGAACATTTATGATTTCTTCGGAAAAGACCTAGATGTTTTAGACGAAGAATTAATTAATAATTATTTGAAAAAACAAGAATTTGAAGAGAAAAACAGTGTTAAAATAATTAAAGATTATAAAAAAGAACCTTCTAAGTGGAATTACCAAGATTTCGTTAACACATTTAACAACCGTTTTAACAAAATCAGTTCTATGTTAAGAACCAGACACGAATTAGCAGGTTTAACCAGCTTAGCAAGACTGAAAGAATCAGCAAATAATCAAAAAGTAGCAGTTATAGGAATGGTTTTAACCAAAGACTTCACTAAAAATAATAATATAATAATAGAATTAGAAGACTTGACAGGAACAGCCACGTTAATAATAAGAAAAGAAGGAGACAGTGATCTTTACGAAAAAGCCAAAGATGTCGTTCTTGACGAAGTATTAGGAGTTACAGGCACTTGGTTAGGAACAGCTTTATTCGCCAATAATATTTATTACCCAGACGTCCCACTCAGCAAGGAGTTAAAAAAACAAGCAGAAGAAGAATACGTTGTTTTCATGGGAGATACACATTTCGGAAGCAAAGTTTTTTTAGAAAAAGAATTTGAAAAATTCATTAAATGGATTAATGGAGAATTAGGTAATGAAAAACAAAAAGAAGTAGCTAAAAAAATAAAATATATTATTATGACAGGAGATATAATAGAAGGCGCAGGTACTTATCCAGGACAAGAAAACGATTTAAAATATTTGAGTGTTAAAGAACAATATGATGAAGCGAGTAAGTGGATTAAAAAAATTCCTAGTCATATACAAATAATAAGCACCACAGGCAACCACGACGTTGGTAGATTGTCAGAGCCTCAAGAAAAACCCTTTTATGAAGCTGCAAAGTCTTTATACGATATTAAAAATCTAAAATTAGTAAGTAACCCAGGAGTTATAAATATCGGTGCAAAGAATGGATTTCCAGGATTTGACATGCTTCTTTATCACGGAGGAAGCCTTATTTATTATAGTGAAAACATACCTAGTGTCAGAAGTAAAGGAGGACAAAAAAGAGTTGATTTAATATTAAAATTTTATTTACAAAGAAGACACTTAGCACCAACACACGGAAGTACATTAATAATACCAGATTCTGAAGACGATTATTTAGTTATAGATGAAGTGCCTGATTTTTTAGTAACAGGACATATACATAGAGCTTCAATGTCAACTTATAGAAACGTGACTTTACTAAACACTTCTTGTTGGACAGAGACAACAGAAGATCAGTTAAAAAGAGGTTTGGAACCACAACCAGCGAGGATAATAATTGCTAATCTTAAAACTAGAGAAGTCAAATCAATGAATTTTTTATCTAAAGAAAAAAAAGAAGAAGAAAAAGAAAAAATGGAGAAAGTTAAAGAATAACTAGTGCAAGCCCTGAAACAAAAAAATATTTTGATGAAATTAAAAAAAATTCTTCTTATATACACGAATTAGCTAGTAAAGCCAGAAAAAAAGGTTTTGACCCGAAAGATTTTGTAGAGATTAAATTAGCAGAGAACCTCGCCGAGAGAGTAGTGGGATTAATAAGTGCGTTGACTCCACAAATAACTAATTCAGGAGCGATAGATAGGATTTTAGAATTGGAAAAAAAGTATGCTCCTTTAGATTGGAGAGTGGCTTTAACTATAGCTTATGAAGTTAGCACTGAAAAGTTTTGTGAATTTAAAGATAAAAAAGAAGCTATGGAGACAGGGATACGGACAGGCTTCGCATATATTACTTTAGGAGTTGTGAGTGCGCCTCTTGAAGGATTTACTAATTTAGATATTAAAAAAACCAGGGAGGGTAAAGATTATTTTTGTGTTAATTATGCAGGTCCTGTAAGAGCAGCAGGGGGTACAGGCGCAGCGGTTAGTGTTTTAATAGCTGATTATGTACGTAAAAAAAATGGTTACGCAGAATACGATCCTACTGATAAAGAAGTTAAAAGATGCGCTGCGGAATTAGAAGATTATCACGAATACGTTACTAATTTACAGTATTTTCCTTCTAAAGAAGAAAGCGATTTTTTAATGAAGAATCTGCCTGTTGAGATATCAGGAGATCCTAGTGAAAAATACGAGATAAGCAGTGCTTTATTAAAAGATCTGCCGAGAATTCAAACTAATAAGTTAAGAAGTGGTTATTGTTTAATACATAGTAGTTGTATACCTCTTAAAGCACCTAAGGTTTGGAAACAACTTAAAAAATGGGGAGGGGATTTTGAGATGAGTCACTGGAATTTCTTAGGGGATTTCGTGAAGCTACAAGAAAAATCCAAGTCTAAAGGCAAGAAAAGTAAGAAAGAAGATTCAAAAATAAGTCCTGACTACACATATATTAAAGATTTAGTAGGTGGTAGGCCTGTAATAGGTCATCCGATGAAGCACGGGGCTTTAAGATTAAGATATGGAAGGGCTAGAAACACTGGTTTCTCTGCACAAGCAATAAATCCAGCCACTATGTATTTATTGAATGAATTCGTAGCTATAGGGACTCAGTTAAAAACTGAGAGGCCTGGTAAAGCAGCTGGTTATTCTTCTTGTGACACTATTGACGGTCCTATTATTAAATTAAGATCTGGAGATGTTGTTAAGGTTAATAATTTGTCAGAAGCTAAAAAATATAATAGTTCTGTGGAAGAAATAATTTATGCAGGTGATGTTTTGATTAATTATGGTGATTTTTATGATAGGAATCATAAATTGTTACCAAGTGGTTATTGTGAGGAGAGATGGGTTTTAGAATTAAAGAAAGCTGATCCTGATTTAGAGAAGTCAAGAAAGTTATTAGGAGAAAAAATAATAAAAGTCTTGGCTAATCCTTTTTTTGAAAAATTAAGTTTTGAAGATTCTAAAAAATTATGTGACGCGTTAAAAATACCTCTTCATCCAGAATATACTTTTTATTGGAGTGCTATTTCCAGAGAAGAGTTGGAAGATTTGAGGAGTAATTATGATTCTTTGAAGAATGTTAAAAGGAGTTTAGAGTTAATAGGAATACCTCACAAAATGAAAAAAGAAGAAGTTTTTTTAGAAAAAGATTATGCTTTAGCTCTGAAACATTCTTTAAATCCTGATAAAGAAAAAATAACTAGTGAAGAAAATAGTGTTTTGAAAATAATTAATGCTTATGCAGGTTTTGAAATAAGAGATAAAGCAGGGACTTTTATAGGTGCTAGGATGGGAAGGCCTGAAAAGGCTAAGATGAGAAAATTAACAGGAAGCCCGCATTCCTTGTTCCCTGTGGGAGAGGAAGGAGGACGTTTAAGAAGTATACAAAGCGCTTTAGACAAAGGATTTATGGAAGTTGAAGTTCAGATGTTTATGTGTGGTTGTGGTAATAAATCTCCTTTTAGGATTTGTGAAAAATGCGGAGAGAAAACAACTCTTTTAAAAAATTGTGATTTGTGTGGTGAAAGCACTAGTTGTGAACATGAACAAGCTAAGCCTTTCTTTAAAGAAAGAATTAAAATTCAAGATTTAGTAAGATCTATTAATAAAAATTTAGACACCCAAATAATGCCTGATTTAATTAAAGGAGTTAGAGGTGTGAGTAATAAAGAAAAAATTACTGAGCACTTAACTAAAGGTTTTCTCAGAGCAAAACATGGTTTAAGCGTTAATAAAGACGGCACAGTAAGATATGACGCTAGTGAAATGCCTTTAACACATTTTAAACCTTCAGAAATCAGAGCACCTATTAAAAAATTAAAAGAGTTAGGATACGAAAAAGATATTTATGGCAATGAGTTAAAAAATGATGAACAAATTTTAGAACTTAAAGTTCAAGATATAGTGTTGCCTTGTTGCCCAGTGGCTTTAGAAGAACCAGCTGATGAAGTTTTGTTCAAAACAACTAAGTTCATAGATGAAACTTTAAAAAAATTGTATGGTTTGAAGAGTTTTTATAATTTAAAAAATAAAGAGGATTTAATAGGTCACTTGACAGTGGCTTTAGCACCCCACACAAGCGCGGGTATGGTTACGAGGATAATTGGTTTTAGCCAAACACAAGGTTTTTACGCTCATCCATACGTACACGCAGCTATCCGTCGTGATTGTGACGGAGACGAAGCTTGTTTATTGTTATTAATGGATGGCTTCCTTAATTTTTCAAAAACGTATTTGCCAAGTTCTAGAGGTAGCACAATGGATGCTCCTTTAGTATTAACTAGTAAGATATTGCCTGCTGAAGTAGATGATATGATTTTTAATTTAGATACGGCTTGGGAGTATCCTTTAGAATTTTATGAAGCTTGTGACGAGTATAAAACACCTTATGATGTGAAAATACCTATTATTAGTGATGTCTTAGGAAAACCTGAGCAATATGAAAAAATAGGTTATACCCACAGCGTGACTAATCTAAACGAAGGTGTTTTGTGCAGTGCCTACAAATTATTACCTAGTATGGATGAGAAAGTAGATAGACAAATGGATCTCGCAGTTAAATTAAGAGCTGTTGATGAAAAAGACGTTGCTAAACTCGTTATTGATAAGCATTTCATAAGAGATACTAAAGGTAATCTTAGAAAGTTTAGTTTACAAGAATTCAGGTGTGTGGCGTGCAACACTAAGTATAGGAGGCCTCCTCTTCAAGGAAGGTGTGTTAATTGTAAAGGTAAAGTCATATTTACTATTAGTCAAGGAAGTATTATTAAGTACTTAGACGCTATGCTTATGCTTGCTGATAAGTACAAAATTGATTTTTACACTAGTCAAGTTATTGATCTTACTAAAAAAAGAATAGAGATGGTTTTTGGTAGGGAGAAAGAAAAACAAACAGGCCTCGCAGATTTTTAGTTATTTCAGATCTGTAAATATGTAAGTATTAGGACAGTTTTCAATTATTTTATGAGGAGCGTCTTCTATGTTCGTATTTTGTAAGAATTTTGTCAATGCTTCTCTTTTGTTTTCCCCGAAGAAAACTAGTAGTGCGTGTTGGCTTCTTTCAATAAGTTTTCTAGAAGCTGTGATTCTTTTACTAGGTGGTTTGGGCGAATCGTTCATGTATAAAAAGTAGTCTGATTCATCATTTATTGTGTGGTGAGGATATAATCCTGCTATGTGGCTGTCTTCTCCACTGCTTAATAAGACTATGTCGAAATAGTTTTTTATTTTTTTTAGTTCTTCTTCGTATTTTTTTATTCCTTCTTCTATTTTAAAAGGATGGATGTTTTCTTCACGTATTTTTTTTGAAGAGATTAAGTCTTTTAGGAAAGTGTCGTGTGCTAATTTATAGTTGCTGTCTTCATGATTTAGGGGTACGTATCTTTCATCAACTAAGAAAATGTGTGTTTTATCCCATTTAATATTAGTATTATTTTTTAATAAATTAAATATTCCTGAAACGCTTCGGCCCCCTGGTATTGCTATGGTTAATTCTTCTTTTGGTGAGGTTTTAGAAATTATGTCTTGTATTATGTCGTTTATTAGTATTTCACATTCTTTTTTAGTTCCTCTAAATAATTTCATTTTTTTATTACCGGAGTGAATATTTGGGTGTCTAAACCATCTCTGCGTATTATTTCTTGGTTTCTTTCTTCTAGTTCTTCAAATCTTATTTTTTGATCTAAACTGTCTTTTTTTATTATTTCTTGGTTTAGTAGGGGGTGTTCTTGTTTTGTTCTTGGTTCTTTTTGTACGTAATGAGATGTTATTAATCCTGTGATTAATAAAGTTGTTCCTAAAAAATATTTCAAACCGTTTTGTTTACGGAAAGGTTTTTTTAAAGGCTTGTGTATTATTTTGTCTTTTATTTCGTAATGAGTATTAGTCACTCCTACTTTTTTATAAAACCCGTCCATTTTTTTTGGAATTATATTTTGCTGTGGAAGCTGTATCTCGCGCCACAAACTTGGCATTTCATATAATATACTTCTCCTTCTTTAGTTATTTTAGTGTCTGGCTTGTCACATTCTTTACAGAATACGAATTCTTCTGCGTATTGTTGTATTTTTTCATTTATACGACTCGCTGCTAGTTTAGATCCGAATATCACAGCGTTTTTTCTGAATGTTCCAGGCGTGGCTAATTCTTTAAGAACGTATTTTAGTAAGTGTTGTGGTTTTCTCCTTAAGGTGTCTGCTATTTGGTTGAAGTTGCTTATTATGGTTTTGCTACCTTCTATTTGGCCTTTAACTTTTGGTATTTGGAAGCGGTCTTCTCCTTTTTCTGGAGTTGGTAGTTTTTCTCTTGCGTTTTTTAGCATTTCTTCGTAGTTCATCGTATATTTTTTAAAGGAATAAAAAGGGTTTTATAAGGGTTTTGATAGTTTTTTTTGTGTGTTGCTTGGTTGTTTTTCTTTTTTTTGTTATAAAAAAATATATAAACAAATAATTATTACTTTTCAGTGATTAAAAATGTTTTGGTTGGGTAAATTATTAAAAAAACCTGTGGATTTAGAAGATTTCATCTCTAAATCACGTGAAAAAAATCAAAGAAAAGCTGATTTAGAACTAGAACTATTAGAAAACTCTTTTATTCTACCTAATCACTACTTGATACACGTAGGAGTGTCAAACGACGAAACAGGTTATTTAAATTTAAAAAAATACGCTCAACCACAAACAATATTACCTTCCACTAATGAATCTTTAAATTTTTTAGGAAACGACTTTTTCGAACCAGAACACATATACGAACCAAGTCTCTCAAGCATTAAAGACGAAGAAGTTCAAAGAGCTATGATGCGAGACTTAAAAAACATAGATGTAATGACTGAAAAAGCTTTCAAATACGCTTCCGGAGTAGAAGAAAGGTTATTGCAAGAAGATTTCTTAGTAGGTATAAACATAAAAAACCAGCTTTTTAACAATTCCACACTTTTTAACAAAGAAAACTACGAGTTATTAAAAAAAAGACATTAACTGAATTAAGAATTAATTATAAATTCTTCCAACTCTTTAACACTCTTAACAACTTTATCCGCGCCGTCATAAAACTTATGACTTCCCCAACTCACTAAAACTCCTTTACCACCTCTTTTTCGTCCCGCATCCACATCATCACTTTTATCACCAACCATGAAATCCATCTTCCCCACTTTCTCAATTACTTCATCAACCAAATCTTGTTTATCATAACTCAACTCAGGATTGTTCCCAGCCACGCATCTAAAAAAATTTCTTAAACCAAGATTTTTCAAAACTTCTTCAACAATATCTTTTCTTAACGTAGTCGCTATTGTCAAAACATTATCCTTACTCAAAACTTTTATTAATTCCTTAACACCTTCAAACAAAACCCCTTCTTTTTTCTCATTAGCAACACCCAAGTAATGATACTGAAACAAATTAGTCATGATAATAGTCTGAACTTTTTTATCACCGACACCCGTATATTTTTCAATCAATTCTTTATTTAATTCATAATGCTTATCATTCTTCATAGCTTCTTTTAACCAAGCCGAATCAAATTCTTGTCCCAAAGTCTTACTTCTACGCATCGCAGCTTCATACGCAATTTCAAACTTCGCCAACGTACCATCCCAATCAAAACAAATATGCATAGAAATAAGTTAATTCAAAAACAATATATAAATATTTATG
>SKFY01000040.1 GCA_007117755.1 Candidatus Woesearchaeota archaeon
AAAATAATACAGTATTTTTATTACTTTTTTTTTCAACCATGAGATAAAGGTAATAAGAAACAGTTTAAAAAAGTTATTAAGAAAAAAAAAGAAAAAAAAAATTTATTTGAGATTTTTTAACCCCAAATGAACTGCGGAGGTCTATTCACGTCAACTACGTTTATTTCTACTTCTTGACTGGTTTCAAGAACACCATCACTTACAGTTACCGTGGTGAAATAAGTAGCGACACAACCTCTTTCATCACACCCCTTAGGATGAGCATCTTCATAAGTTGTTTGTCTAGTACTACTGTTCATCCAACCTTCAAAAGATACTATTATATCCCCTCCATCAGGATCATAAGCATTAACAGGTATCTCCACTAATTCTCCTTCATTAACTAATATAGGATTTATAGGCTCTAAAACAGGAGGTCTGTTTTTAGGAAGTATTTCTAATCTGAATGATTCAGTAGTTACTAACTCACCATCCGAAGCCATTACTAAAACATTATAAACACCCCTATCCCCATAATCCGTTCTTAAAGTTCCATTAGATAAGAATGGTTCTGAAAATTCAAAAGTTACTTCATCCCCATCAGGATCATGTATTGAAGGTACAACAGTTATTGATTCTGTTTCTAACACTTCTAAATCATTGATTGGTTGTATAACAGGAGGTCTGTTTTTAGCTTCGACATGTATGTTTATGGTCTGGCTAGTGGTTAATTCTCCATCAGAAGCAGTTACAACAACTACGTGCTCTCCTCTATCACCATATGTTGTTTCGTAAGTGCTTTGATTCATCCAACCTTGATAAGATATTTCTAATTCAGCACCATCCTCGTCATAAATGTTACAGTCAAGATTTATTGTTTGTGTTTCTAAGACAACTATTTCTTCAGGACACTCAACAACAGGAGGTCTGTTAGCTCTTAATATTTCTACAAGAACGTATTCCGTGGTTGTTAATATGCCATCAGAAGCAGTTACTTTGATTAAGTAATTACCTTCATCCCCTATTTGTGTTAGCCATAACCCGTCTTGATTGAAAGGTTCTTCAAAACTTAACTGGACTTCTCCACCATCAGGATCGACTGCTTGAACAGGTATTTCTACTAAGTCACCTTCAGTGGCTGTTATTCTGTAAGCAGCTCTTGATTCGTTTAACACAGGATCTTTAGTTTCGTTAATTTCATCTGTTTCATTTATTGTGTCTATAAAATCTGGCGTTGGACTTGTTCCAGGTAAGCTTATAGGTTCTTCGTATTCACATGCAGCTGTGAATATTAATAAGCCCATCATTATTATCAAAATATGTTTCTTCATTTTTTACAACTACCCCTCAATAGGTACTAAAAAGGTTTTATCACTATATAAATATTTCTATTAATATGTGGGTTTAATCAACCAAATAATTTTCTAAAAAAACTTTTTTGAGGAGTTATATTTTCACCACTCACATCTTTAAATTCGTTTAAAGCAGATTCTTGAGCTTTAGATAGTTTTTTAGGAACATCAATATTAACAATCACATGTTGATCTCCTCTGCCATAACCATTAATGTTTTGTATTCCTTTACCCCTCATCCTAAAACTAGTACCTGGCTGAGTACCACTAGGTATTTTTAATTTAGCTTTACCATCTAAAGTAGGGACTTCTATCTCATCACCAAAAACAGCTTGTACAAAACTAATAGGAACTCTTAATATTATGTCATCACCATTTCTCTCAAAATACTCATGATTTGAAACTTCAATAAAAACGTATAAATCACCTGATTCTCTACCCCTAACACCTGCCTCTCCTAAGCCTTGCATTCTTAGTCTAGTTCCTGATTCTACACCAGGAGGTATATCTACTTTTATAATTGATTCACCAACGTTATAACCTTTACCATGACAGTCTTCACAAGGAGTTTTTATTTTCTTACCAACACCTTCACATTCTTGACAAGGACCTGTTGATTGAAAAGCTCCGAAAGGAGTTCTTCTTATGACCCTAACAACGCCGTTACCCCCACAAACACTGCAAGTTTCTAGTTCTTCCCCTCCCGTACCATTACATGATTTGCAAGAATTTTTTTTATTAATCTTCACTTCTTTTTTTGTTCCAAAAGCAGCTTCTTTCAAGTCTATATTTATGTCAACTCTTAAATCATTACCTTTTCCTCTTCTTCTACGGCCACCACCAAATATTGCATCGAATATGTCATCCATGTCAAAGCCGCCACTGAAATCGAAATCTCCAAATCCTTCAAATCCAGATCCTTGACTGCCTTGTTGAAACGCGTCATGACCCATCTGGTCATACTGTCTTCTTTTTTCATCATCTCCAAGTACGCTAGCAGCTTCGCTTATTTCTTTAAATTTTTGTTCAGCGTCTTCAGACTTATTTAGATCAGGATGGTATTTTTTAGCTAGCTTTTTGTAAGCTTTTTTAATTTCTTCTTTAGAAGCGTTTTTACTCACTCCTAATAATTCATAATAGTCTTTAGTCATTTTTTAAGAAAAAAAAGAAAAGATAAAGGGTTTTTATTTCTTCCCCTCATCTTTTTTGTCTTTATCTTTTACTTCTTCGTAATCAGCATCTACTGTTTCATCCCCTGATTTTTTATTTTCAGACCCTTTATCTTTGCTTTGTTGTTTAGCTTGTTCTTCTTGAGCAGCTTTGTATAATTCAGCACTCATTTCTTGTAGTTTCTTGTTAATTTCTTCAATCTTCTTTTTAAGCTCTTCAATCTTCTTTTCTTCTTTTAATTTTTTAAGGTCTTCTACTTCTTTTTGTATTTCTTCGGATTTTTTCTTATCGAATTTACCTTCCATTTCTTTCAGGGTTTTCTCAGTGCTGTAAATAATACTATCTGCTTGATTTATGGTTTCTACTTCTTCTTGTTTTTTCTTATCTTCAGCAGCGTTTTTCTCAGCTTCTTCCTGCATTTTCTTTACTTCCTCTTCAGATAGGTTAGTACTGCTTGTTATCTTAATGTTTTGTTCTTTTCCAGTACCTAAATCTTTAGCACTGACATTCACAATACCATTTGCGTCAATATCAAAAATTACTTCTATCTGCGGAACACCTCTAGGAGCAGGAGGTATGCCTACTAAGTCAAATCTTCCTAGGCTTTTATTATCTGTAGCCATAGGTCTTTCTCCTTGTAAAACGTGTATTGTTACAGCATTTTGATTATCCTCTGCTGTGCTAAACACTTTTTTGTTTTTTGTAGGTATCGTGGTGTTTTTCTCAATTATCTTTGTGAATACACCTCCTAGTGTTTCAATACCTAAACTTAAAGGAGTTACGTCTAGTAATAAAACGTCTTTTACTTCTCCTGCTAATATACCTCCTTGAATAGCTGCACCCATAGCAACTGCTTCGTCAGGATTTACGGATTTGTCTCCTTTTTTACCCGTTAAATTTTCTACTAGTTTTTGTACAGCAGGTATTCTTGTGCTTCCTCCTACAAAGATTATTTTATCCAAGTCTTTTTCTGATAACTTAGCATCTTTCATAGCTTGTTTTGTAGGACCTTCTAACTTTTTTATTATTGGCTCAAGCATTTGTTCAAATTTAGCTCTGGTTAAATCAATATTTAGATGCTTAGGTCCTGTATTGTCTGCTGTTATAAAAGGTAAATTTATGTTCGTATTGGTTTTACTACTCAACTCTATTTTAGCTTTTTCTGCTGCGTCTTTTAATCTTTGGTAACTGCTTTTATCTTCTCTTAAATCAATGTTGTTTTCTTTTTTAAATTCTTCAGCCAGCCAATCTATCAATAGCTCGTCTATGTCATCTCCACCTAGTTGATTATCTCCGTTACTTGCTTTTACTTCGAATACTCCATCACCTAGTTCTAGTATGCTTACGTCGAATGTTCCTCCTCCGAAGTCAAATACTAATATAGTGTTTTCTTCGGATTTGTCTAATCCATATGCTAGGCTTGCAGCGGTTGGTTCGTTTATAATTCTCAGTACTTCTAATCCTGCTATTTTTCCAGCGTCTTTAGTTGCTTGTCTTTGGCTGTCGCTAAAGTATGCAGGTACTGTCACTACTGCTTTGTCTACTTTTTGTCCTAAGTAAGCTTCAGCGTCTCTTTTTAATTTTTGTAAAACTATCGCGCTTATTTCTTGAGGCGTATAGTCTTTTCCTTGTAGTTTTACTTTGTAATCTTCACCCATGTGTCTTTTTATGCTCCTCACTGTATGTTCAGGATTCATAATTGCTTGGTTTCTTGCTGTTCTTCCTACTAGCCTTTCTCCTTCTTTTGTTATGCTTACTACTGAAGGTGTTGTTCTATCTCCTTCTTCGTTTGGTATTATTACTGGTTTTCCTCCTTCCATTACGCTCATCGCGCTGAAGGTTGTTCCTAAGTCTATTCCTATTACTTTACTCATCTTTATCACCTTTTGAAATTTTTACTTTAGCATGTCTTATTACTTTGCCGTTGTAAGTGTATCCTTTTTGTAGTGTTTGTGTTATTTCTGTTTTTTTTCCTTGTTCTACTAGTACTACTTCGTGTAAGTTAGGATCGTATTTTTCTGTGTTTATTTGTTCTAGGCCTTCTTCATCTAATATTTCTATTAGTTGGCTGTATATCATTTCTATTCCTTTTGAAAAGTTGTTTTGTTGATTGTTATTTGTGAGTGCTAGTTCTAGGTTGTCTATTACAGGCAGTATTTTTTTTATTAAGTTTTTATTTGCGTGGGTTATTGTTTCTTTTTTTTCTTTATCTGTTCTTTTTTGATAGTTTTGGAATTCCGCGCTTAGTCTTTGGAGTGCTTCTTTGAGTTCTTCGTGTTCTTTGTGTAGTTTAGATTGGTCTGATTTTTTTTTTGTTTCTTTTTTTTCTTTATCTGTCATAAAACACCACCTTTCTGTTGATTTTAAATCAACGTAGAAGAGTTAAAATTAATTCATATATAAATTTTTCGGTAAAAAAAAATGCTAAAACTAAAAAGAAAAAAAATCCTTTAATTACTTAAGAAGACCTACCAGAAGACCTACCAGAACCTTTACCACCAGACCTCCTACCACGAAAACCACCACGAGACCTACCACCAAACCTAGAATTAGGATTAACCACTTTAACACGCTCAAAACTAGGCAAATCAACACGCTCTATATTATACTCAGAATGACCCTGCTCAATCCTACCAAAATTTTCATGATCCCTATCATCCAACAAATTAACCACTAAACCCTCCTTTCCAGCCCTAGCAGTACGACCTATCCTATGAACATAACTATTAGAATCAGGAGGCAACTCAAAATTATAAACATGACTAACACTATCAATATCCAAACCCCTAGCAGCCACATCAGTACAAATAAGAGCACCTTTAACACGATCATTAAACATCTCTAAACTCTTACTACGCTTATTCTGCGTAAAACCACCATGAATCGCAGTACAACTAACCTTATTAATCTTCAAAGTCTGAGTAACCATATCAACACTCCTACGAGTATTACAAAAAACCATGCTCAAATCAGACTCATCATTCTTTAACAAGTGCACCAACAAAGACAATTTCTGATTAGGCCTAACATTATAATAAACCTGCCTTAACTTACTAGGATCAACCATCCTAGTCGCAACAACCTTAGAAGGATTATCCAAATACTTATTAGCCAACTTCTCAATAGGAGGCGGAATAGTAGCGGAAAACAACAAAGTCTGCCTACCACCAGGTATCTGCTTCAATATATCCTCAATATCATCAATAAAGCCCATATCAAGCATCCTATCAGCTTCATCCAAAACAGCCATTTTAATATTACTAGTATCAACACTACCCCTCTCTAAATGATCCTTAAACCTGCCAGGAGTAGCCACTACAATCTCAGCCTTTTTCAAATCATCAAACTGAGGATTTATAGAAACACCACCATAAACAGCAATAACTTTCAAATCATTACTAAGTTGAGCAATAGACACCTTAACCTGCTCAGCCAATTCCCTAGTAGGAGTCAATATTAAAACTTGCACACCCCCACCACGAACCGATTTTTGAACAGCACCACTACCAAAAGCAATAGTCTTACCACTACCAGTAGCAGATAAACCAATAACATCTTTCCCTTCCAAAATCAAAGGAATAGATTTTTCCTGTATCAAAGTAGGCTTTTCAAAACCTAAAGAGTTAATCCTACTCTTCAAACTATTATTAAAATTAAAAATATCAAAATTATTCATTTTTTTCTAAGTTATTACTCTAAGAAGTTATAATTTTTTTACGTTAACTGCTTTAGGTCCTCTTTCGCCTTCTTCTACTTCAAACTCTACTTCGTCATTATCTCTAAGGACGACGCCTTCTTCCAAACCAGAAACATGCACGAAATAATCTTTTTCGTCTTCTCCAGTTATGAAACCAAAGGCTTTACTGTTGTTAAAAAACTTAACATTTCCTTTCATTTTACTTTTTTCCTCCAATTACTCAATTAAAAATCCACTCAGAAACAAAAAAACTCCTTATAAAAAAAGAGAATTAATAACTCCGAATTTCATCTTAATCACAATATAAGATTACACTTATCTTTTTAAAGGTTTTGATTTAAACAATAACCAACCTTACTTTCTTAACACTGGAACTAGCACTCAACTCAGCTTTCAAAGCCTTAACAGAACTAGAATGACCTCTCAACATGAAAACCTCCATACAATCACCATTTTTTAAATGATTATGAACCTGAGTCTTAATAACATCATTAAAATCATGCTTTATTTTACCAACCTCTTCAGTTTTATCCTCATGAGTAACCACCAACACGCCATCCACAAAACCTTCTAAATTCTCCTCTTTATGCTGATCCACTAATAAACGAAGAGCATCCCTTATCAACTTACTCCTACCTTTAACACCCGTAACTTCTTGAAAAGCTTCAATCTCACTAACCAATTCATCTTCCAAACTCATACTAATTATCTTCATAAAACACCCTTTTTTATCTTCTCAACATACTTCCCTATCTCACCTTTTTCATACTCCTTTCCAGGCCAATGTTTAAATTTATCATCTTTATACCTAGGTATAACGTGTATGTGAGAATGAAATATTATTTGTCCTGCTGCTGCTTTATTATTCATTATTATATTAAATCCTTCACAATTAAGACTTTTTATTAATCCTTCCCCTATTTTCTTCGCTACTTGCAAGTATTTCCCTACTAAGTCTTCTGGCATTTCTGTAATGTCTTTATACTCATCCTTCGGTATAACTAATGTGTGTCCTTTATTTACAGGTTTTATATCTAGTATTGCAAAGAAGTCTTCATCTTCGTAAACTTTCTCCCCTGGTATCTCTCCATTCAGTATTTTAGTAAATATGCTCGCCATTTTGTTTATTAAGAACAGTTATTATATAAATATTATTTTATTTTATCTTTCTAACAACAGTCACTATAAAATAATTATTTTCTCTTTGAAAATCCACACCAAGATTTTGACCGGATTTGCCTGTTTTATTCAGTATTTGGTTTTCAGCCATTCTTTGTGCTTGACTTAGATTTCTGCTTTTCGCTTTTGATATAATATATTCTTCTCCTGAAATGGCAATTTTTTTTGTTTGACTTGGTTTAACGTTTCTATTTTCTTGAATTATACTATTAACCAAATTATTTTTATTCAAAGTTCTTGTTTCTTGTTTCAACCTTATAGTTTCCTCATAATTATTAGCATCATTTAGAAGTTCTTCATCCCCTACTATCTCCGCTATGTTCCTAATTCTTTGAACAGCTGTTAATGCCTCCCTATACCTACCTGCTTTTTTGTATTCATCTACCTCATCTATCATTTCTTGAGTATACATATTCGAGTACCTGACAAGTAAATCTCTATAGTCTTCTCTTTTATCTTCAGACATATTCCTTAATTGACTTCCCCACATAATCACTTTTTGTTCAATTTGACGAATGTTTTCAGGTGTTGATTGAGCATGCGCGTTTTCTTTAGCAAATCCTAATAAACTTATAACTGCTGTTGCTGTGACTAGAAATCTTTTCACTTTATTCTTAAAATTATTTCTTTTTAATATTCTTCCTTTAAACGTTTCTTTCATTTTTTTGTTTAATTCATCTAGATCATCCATATTAACTCTTAACTTAGAATTTTCAAATTATATAGTTTTCGGTCTTGACTTAAATATTATTTTTTGAATATCTCATCCGCAGTGGCTATAGCTAACATATTCATAGTATCAAGTATTAGAGTTTTTGCTTCTAAAGGCTTTAATAACTGGAAGTCCGTACATGCTAATAAAACACAGTCGACATCTTCAAACCTGTTTATAACATCTATCAAGTTAGCTTTATCCTCAAAAGTTTTCTCCCCATAAGTCGTGTTCATAACAATCTTCTCCAGAATTCTTTGATCTTCTTCACTAGGCGTTTTAAATCCAATACCATTCCTTTCAAGGATTCCATCATATAACTTATTCTTAACCGTAGACGTAGTACTTACAATTCCTGTTTTCCCAATCTTATTTTTTATTAAGAACTTCGCAGTTTCTTCTAAAATACTTAGCACCGGAATATTAACAGATTCCCTTACGTCTTCTATGTATTCATGAACAGAATTACAAGGTATAACCAAGAAGTCACAACCTGCTTTTTCTAATCTCTTCGCTTCTTCAACCATATAAGGCAAGTACCTCTCTATACCATTATTATTAAGAATTAAATCCTCTCCCATATCATACGTAACAGGCAAACTAGAAATAATAATCCTAGGTCTTACTTCCCTGTATTTTTCCTGGCATAAATAGACCAAGTCTATATAGAAATTAGCCGTCGTCTCAGGACCTAGTCCTCCAATCACTCCTAC
>SKFY01000023.1 GCA_007117755.1 Candidatus Woesearchaeota archaeon
GAAAACTCTGTAAGGATTGCTAATATAAACAGAGGGGATAATGCAAGACAATACAGGGATTTTTTAAATAGGGATTTACAATTAGGAGGTATAATTAGTCAAAATGAAGACCTTGTAGATACGGATAGAATTGGAGAATTATCTCAACCAGGAAGATATTCTGAATATACTCAATATGATCAATATTTAGTTGGTGAAGGAAGAAGCTTTTCTAGTTTAAGTCTAACTGATAATCAAGATATGAATTATGTAAGTAGAACAATAATACAATTAGAGCGAAAAGATGAGAGAGGAGATCTTACTGATGAAGGAAGAGGTGCCTTAGATGCTTTAAAATCCATTAGAAATGATTATGATGAACTAAGTAGTAGAGTTGAGGATAGGGTTAAATTGGATGATGCTCTTGATGAGAGAGGAGAGTTAAGATCTATAACATTTGAGGAATTTAAAGAAAACGAGGCTTTATTATATGCTGCTAGTCAAGAGAAAGATTCAGGTGTAACTATGGATGAGGATGGTAAGTTTGAAATTACAGATAAAGATAAATACATGGAATTTGTAGCAGGAACGGATCCTGAAACATTAACAAATGCTTTAGAAGCAGAAAATGAGAGATTAGAACTAAGAGCACAGTTTGAACAACAAACATTCGAAAGGTACGGGGGCTGGGCGGCAACTTTCAGAACTATGTGGAATAACGTTGATAGTATAACAACTTTAAGATCAACATTCGGTTGGGACTGGCAAGTAGATGAAGGGGGATGGGTGCCAGGAACAAGTGATCTAGTAGACAGGTTCGGAGGAATACAAGATGCCTTAACACTAGATAGTTTGTGTAGAGATAAAGAACCAGATACTTTCGATTCGACAATGCCATTAGTAAACCACGGAAGAACAGGTTATTTAAGCGGTGCTTCAATAAACGCAAGAAAATCATACGATCAAATAAACGAGAACTATACTTACTGGATTGCTGGCGGTATAAATGCTAAACAACCAGGATTAAGATTTAGTATAGTTCTAAAAGGAACAACAGAAGGGGGTAGAGCTGTTACAACAGACGTAACAGAAAGTATGTTTGATGAAAGAGTAGTTGAGATGAGACAACCAAGAATAAGCTTTGCAGGTCAAAGAACAGAAGTGTTCAATTCAAATAATGATTATAACCAAGCATGTTTAGTAATAGACAGGAGATCAAACTTAAACGATTACTTCGATAACGCAAGGGGATTAGAAAATGAATTATGTACGACAATTGTCAGGGAATAGAAAAGGACAGATTACAATGTTTGTAATAATAGGCTTAGTAGTATTTGCAATAATATTCATTGCACTATATTTGGTACAACAAGCAGAAATAGAAGACGTGCCTGAAGAAGCAATTGTGTACGATGATGCAAGACTAAACCCTGTATATCAAGATATAGAATCTTGTATATACCAACTAACAAAAGAAGCTTTAATAGATTTGGGAAGACAAGGTGGTGTTCTTGATTTAAATTCTAGAAGTTTTATTTACAACCAACAACCAGCATACATAAACAATGCTGTAGAATTATTTGAAGGTAGTGGATTAATAGTTCCTTACTGGTTTGGAATCAGAGGAGGACCGAATTGTGTAGACTGTAGTTATCACTTGAACATTCCTACACTAACAGGAGAAAGTGAAACATCTATACAAAGACAAGTAGAACGTTATGTGGAAGATAGTCTTGGTAGCTGTACTAGTTATTTAGTAAGACACGAAAACAATTTCGACGTGACTATTGACTCGCAACCTAGTGCAGATGTTCAATTCCTAAACTCAATGGCAGTTGTGAGAGTAGACTGGCCGATAAAACTTGACGTATTAGGAGAAGACACAACATTTGACATAAATAATTATAATGCGGAAGTAGATGTTAATGTAAGAGCTGTATATGAAACAGCTTACGATGTACTATCACAATTAGTAATGAACAAAGGAATATTAGATGATTTTGCAATAGAAGTAAGTAATGCAGCGGCTATGGGTGGTGTTCAAGGAGATATACCGCCAAGATCAGGAGGACAAGTTTTTGACGGTGAAATGTTTAACTCATGGTTACTAAGTGATGTGAGAGAAGTATTAAATCAAGAAATCGTAGATCACATTCATTATTTACAAGTTGTCGGCTCGAGGGATAGTCATTTAATAGCAGGTATAGAAGATCCTAACTTAGATGCCTTCATATCAGGGTTCTCGCATTATATATTCGGTCCTGATCCTTACTTAAGCAATTTAAAGATTAACTTTGACTATTTCCCGTCATGGCCTTTACACGTTGGTGTTAATCCGAGTAGAGGAGAGTTTATAATGCCAAGAGAAGAGTTTTCTATAAACTTGCCTATGGTTAGGATGTCTGTATCGAATTATGATTTTACGTATGATTTAAGTTTCCCTGTTCTTATAACAATAGAAGACGTGGATGCTTTTGACGGTGAAGGATTTACATTAATGTTCGCTTCAGAAGCAAACATTAGACATTCTCAAAGGTACACAGATGAGATAGAAATAATAGATGATCAAGATTTGTTCACAGGATTTTATGATCCTATGGCAAGAACTATTCCTGTACGCGTTGATGTAGTAAATGAATTCGGAGCTCCTGTAGAAGGTGTTACGATAGATTACTCTTGTGTGGATGAATCAGTTATAGTAGGCATTTCAGAAAGTGATAATGGACAAGCAGTAGTGGATTCTTTATTACCAACATGTGTTGGTGGAAGGTTTAACGTTGTAGGCATGGACTATTTTGCTTCGCCACTGGAAGCGAGTATTTTAGAAGGAGAAAATAATCATTTTGAAATGGTTGTTTACCAAGAAAAAGAAGTTAATCTTCTCTTTTCTCCGAAAAACGTGGTTCAGGCCAGTGGATCTATAAATAGAGATATTTTCGATGGTGGTCGTTACATTGAAAACTGGACATTAGCCTCAGAAGCATCTACGACTCGTGCAAGCGAAGAGATTATTTTAGTATTCCACAGGTTAATTAACGGAGAAGAATCAGGGTATATTAAAGCTGTTGAAATAGAAGCTGGCGACATAGAAACTAGATCTGTTGAGTTAGTACCTGGTGAGTACACTTTATTTTTACAAAGTACTGCTCATTTAGATGATGAATTTAAAACGGAATCTATAACTGCGGTTGATATGAGTTGGATTCAGCGTAGGTTTAGTGGTGGACCTAGAGAGGTTGTAATAGAAGGAGTGAGTCTTAACAAAACTTTGATTAAAGGCTTCTTATACTTTGATACGGATAATCCTTTGGTTATAACGAGCGAGGATATAAATGAGGGTGCTATGAGGGTATTTTATCCAAGAATAATTTATAATGAAATAATAACATACACTCCTGATTTGGAAGCGATTGGTTATATGATGGAAGCTTCTGAAGAAGAAAGAGATAAATTACTTCCTGAATTTGTAAATTAAAAAAAAGAAAAAAAGTGATCGGAGGTGTTTAACAAGGTTTATTTTTTTGTTAAGTATGATACACCTTTGTCGTTTAAAGCGTATGGAGCTTTTGCGAATGTATTTAATGCATCTTCAGCTCCTAGTTCTACACCTTGTTGTTGTTTAGCGTAGTTTAAAACAAGGTTTTGAGCTATTTGCGAGTTGATTCCTGTTATTTTAAGACCGTCCGTGTTTACATAGTCTTTAAAGCCTTTTAACTCGTTAACCATTCCTACCGCGTCTTCACCGCTTATGTTTTGTCCTAAGCTTCTAAGGAATATTTCGCCTGCGTTTTTACCGATTGTTTGTTCTAAACCACCTATTGCTTCAGTAGCGTTACCTGTTGCCATTCCTTGCATTGCCGCTTCTATGTTTCTAGAATCTACACCGTACATTATATTAAGGTCGTTTTTGAACTCAGCGTTACCTCCTCCTTTACCATCTTCTCCTGCTTTAATATCTCTGCTTGTTTTGTATATGTCGAAGATTGGATTTGTAACTATGTCTGTTGCTTCGTTTCTATCAACAGCTCCTTCTTTCAGTTTACCTGCTAAAGTACCTAAACCTTCATACATGCTTAAGTTAGTTTTTTGTAAATTCTCTGCTCTAGCTTGGTAATCTTTAGTTAATGCTTTTAATTGTTTTTCACCTGGACTTATTTCGTCTGTCATATCAAACACCTCCATTATGTTTTTACTATTATATAGTAAAGCTAATATATAAATGTTTCGTTTTATAATTACTTAGAAGTGGTAACAAACCAAAAGTTTTATATAATTCCGAAAATTAATAAGAAAAACTTATAAAGAAAAAAAGTAAAAGGTAATAACATGACAGACCAACACAAACAAGCAGAAAAAATAAAACAAAACATAGAAAAATTCAAAGAAAAAGCACTAGAAAAATTCTCGGATTATATAAAAGGAATTACATTATTACCACCAAAAAAAGAAGACGGAAAAGATAAAATAAATCTTTTACTAATGATAGATGACACGGACAGCCAAAAGATGTCCAAAGAAGAACTAAAACAAAAACTGACCAAAGTAATAACAGACATAGCAACAAAAGTCGACAAAAACCTAAACCCTCTGATTCTACTAAACACGGAATTCGTACAAGACTGTTACGATAACAAACATGAATTCACAGCATTAATAGCACAATCCGCAATCATATACGATACAGGAATGATGGAAGCAATAAGAGTATCAGAACTACACAAATCTATGGTCTTAGAAAGATTCGAAAAATACATAGTAAGCTACGTCATAGGAGGAAGTGTAATAACAGATAAAGCCAAACCAGACAGTGACGTAGACGCATTCGTAATAATAGACGATACAGACGTCAAAAAAATGACCAGGGTAGAACTAAGAGACAAACTAAGATCAATCATAGCAGGAATGAGCATAGAAGCAAGACAAAAAGTAGGAACAAAAAGAGACTTCCACGTACAAGTATATATACTAACAGACTTCTGGGATAACATAAAAGATGCGAACCCTGTAATATTCACATTTGTAAGAGATGGTCTCCCACTATACGACAGAGGCGTATTCATGCCATGGAAAAACCTGCTGAAAATGGGCAAGATAAGACCAAGCCCCGAAGCAATAGACATGCTAATGACAACAGGAGAACAAATGCTTCAAAGAATAGAACAAAAACTAAAAGAAATAGGACTAGATGATTTCTTCTGGGCAACAATAACAAGCGCACAAGCAGCAATAATGCTATACGGGCTACCGCCACCGGTGCCTAACGAAACAGCAGGATTACTAAGAGATATATTCGTAAAAAAAGAAAAAATATTCGATGACAAACACGTAAAAACATTTGAAAAAGTGATGAAAATAAGAAAACAAATAGAAAGAGGCAGTAAAAAAACAATCAAAGGAAAAGAAATAGATGAACTGTACAAACAAAGCCACGAATACCTAGAAGCAATGAAAAAATTGTTTGAAGACTTACAATTAAAAAAATCAAAAGAAACAATAGAAAAAACAAGCCAAGACCTAGACGAAGTAATGCAAGAAGCAATACAAGCACTAGGAAAAGAATACAAGAAAAAAGACGCTGAAAAAACGTTAAAAGAACTGGTAAAAGAAAAACAACTACCATCAGGAATAGAAAAAGCACTGAAGGACTTCAAAAAAGCAGAAAAAGACTATAAAAAAGGCGATATAACCAAAAAAGAAATAGACAAAGCAATAGGTAACGCTAGGATAATAATAAGAGAATTAATAGAATCCGTACAAAGAAAAAGAACAAGAGAAGTAGAAAACGCAAAAATCAGAATCAAACACGGAAAAAACATAGGAGAACTAGTTCTTCTAGAAAAACAAGCTATACTAATAAAAAATATTGACAAACCAGAAGAAGTAATAAGTATAAACACAAAAACTTACAAAACAAGTGAAATAACAGCTACAGAAGCTGACAAGTTAATCAAAAACGAAAATAAGCTGAAAAGACTAACGTTAAATAATAAGATTTACAATAAACTACAAGAGATATACGATAAGAATATAGAATTAATAATAAATTAAAGCTTTTTAAAGTTTTTAAGGAATTCTTTATTCTCATCCTTTAAATTCTTAATAGCATTCTTCAAAGACTTAACAGGATCCTTAGCAACTATGTGAAACTCAGGCTTACCAACAAGTGGATGGTCAAGAGTATAAGAAGCAACCTCAACATCCTTATCCTTATTTAACTCGTCTTTAACAGCATTACTAATAGTGTGCCCTGCATCAATCTCAAACACTAATGTTTTCCCTTCATTTTTAAGAACTTTTATTTCCATTACAACAAGGAAAAAAATCTTGTTTATAAAGGTTTTTATAATTATATTTTTCAAAGCAGAAATATTTAAATAAGATACAAATTTTTAATGAACCCGGGGGTTGAGTAACATTAATATGATTACATCAAAAAAGGAACTTGAAGCCTTAAAGAAAGGCATTAAACATGCTTTTAATGGAATAAAAGCTGAGTTTAATGAACACCTCGATACAATAAACCAAAACACAACTGAAATAACTTCTTTATATGACTATGTGGCTGAAGTAGAACATAAAATAGATAAGTTAACAGAACGATTAGATGAACTACAAATGTCAATAAACCCTGATATGACGCATGAGAAATTCGATATTGAACTCACACATAGAGAGCAAGAAACTTTCATGGTGTTGTATTCTCAACAAGAAAAGATAACAGCAAAGAAAATAGCAAGAGTGTTAGGATTCACAGATGAAATGGTTAATAGGTATGTTTACAATTTAATAACAAAAGGAGTACCTATAATAAAACAATTTAATGGTGAAGAAGTATTCTTATTATTGGATGGTAGGTTTAAAGACTTACAAGCAAGAAAGAATGTTCTAAAAATAGACCAGAGTATAAGCAGACAATTATTAGATGAAGAAATGCTATAGTTATTAACATTAACTTTATAAATTAATAACTTTTTCTAGTTAGCTTATGTCACACAAATCAGAAAAAGTAAAATTTGTAGGGTTTGATCTGCCAAGATTAATACTTTATTTAGGAATAACACTAGCAATTATAATAATGTGGAACTTCCTAAGCTTATTGTTAATAATAGGTACTTTCATATATGCTGCATATAAATTCGCAAGATTAGCTATTGGAGGGTTTAGCTGTGCACATTGTTATTTCAAATTCTTCGTTGCTTTTGGAATATTTATATTCTCTTTAGGAGCTATCTCAGACGGAAGCGTAGCAATACCTATAATAGCACTATGGGTAGACGCGTTATTTAAAGGAGTGGGCAAATGAAACTAATGATAATAACAGGAAAACTAGGAAGTGGAAAAACAACAGTATTAAACAACTTAATAAGAGATGTTGATAAAGAAAAAACATCTGTAGTTATAAACGAATTCGCAAAATCAGGGATGGACAAACATTTTGTTTCTATGTCTGTGAATGAGCTAAATGAAGGATGTGTGTGCTGTAGCAAAGGTGAAGAACTGAAGGGTTTGTTGAAAAAACTAGAAGATAAAGAAACTGTTTTCTTAGAAACATCAGGAGTATCAAGTTTAAACCAGTTGTTAGAAAGGTTAAGCGAAGATTATGAAGAAGTAGCAGAAGTAATAATGGTTCTAGATGCGTACAAACTATCTAAAGCTAAAATGAGTAAGGATACGGAGAAAAACATAAGGTTATCAACAACAATATTGGTTAATAAAACAGATCTGATAAAAAAAGAAGAAACAAAAGAAATAGTTAGTAAAATAAGAAAAATAAATAGGAATGCGAATATAATAACTACAAAGTATGGTGGTTTAAGTTTTAGAGAATTGCCATTAAACGGCAGGTTTTTGAAGAAGAAACAGTTAACTGGGATGCAAGAATTTATGTACTGGTTATTTCCAGAGCTAAAACTGGATAAAGAAACAAAACACATACAGAAAGAACGATTGACGAGTATATCGTTAAATTTAGATGGTGTGGACTTGAAAAAGTTTGAAAAGATACTGAAGAATGATGGTTCTGTAATAAGAGCTAAAGGTTTTTTAAAAGGTCTTGATGGTAACACTTACAGGTTTAACTATGCAAGTGATTTACTATATTTAGAGAATTACGATAAAGATGTTGAGACTAGCTTTGTTGTCATAGGCAAGTTTAACTTTTTTAAGAAGAGAAGGTTAAAGAATGAACTAATTGGTATTAGCAAAAAGATTATAAATAAGGTTGAATAATATTTAAGGTATGCCTGAATTAATCGAATTTAAAGGATTCTTAAGCTTTTTAATATTGCATGAGATAAGTTATAGACCTCTGAATGGAGAGTCTCTGGCTAAGAAGATTGGGTGTAGAAGAGGCGCTAAATTAACACCTGGAACTATATATCCTGCTTTGAAGAAGTTAAGGGAGAAAGAACTTGTTAGTTATGTTAAGATAGGACGTGAAAAAATATATGAATTAACGCCTAAAGGTAAAAAAGAATTAAAGAAACAATATGCTTTGTTTTCAAGGTACTTTTTTGGATTGAAAAAACAGATAAGGAGGCAGAATGGCTAGTATAAAAGAACTTTTTAGTAGGTATATGAATAGATGGCCAGATGATTTTAAGAAA
>SKFY01000050.1 GCA_007117755.1 Candidatus Woesearchaeota archaeon
GTTTTTAGAAAAAAAATAAAAAAAAGAATAAAATAAAAAAAATTTATTTATTTAGTGGGTTTTTATTTCTTAGTTAATTGTACAAACATAATAACTACTATTGCAGCTAGCATTACAACTAAAGCTGTTAATATTAGTACGTATGTGTCATCTCCTAAGAAAGTCCTCTCCTCAGTTCTCTCTATGGGTTGTCCTATTACTACTGGTGGAGGTGTTTCTGTTTCTTCCACTTCCTCTTCTTCTGGTTCTTCATCCACTACATCTGTTGGACATTCTAAAACTGTAAAGCTTAATATGTCTGTATCTGTGTAGTCTGTTACTGACCTAGTAGGATGAGCGTAAACTTCTACGAAGTACTCTCCAGGTGTAGTATCTCTTGGTATTTCAAATCCTATGTTATATGTTCTTGTGTCTCCCCAAAAAATATCTATATCTCTTCTTAATTGGTTTATGTTAAGATCCATTATTGTTGCTCTAATCATGGCTTGATCTAAGTCTCTTTGTCCGACATTCCTGATTTCTGTTTCTAGATTAAATCTTGGATTTTCACAACTTACTGTTGTCGGGCTTATTCTGGTTCTGATAAATCTTATGTCTCTTCTTTCAACATCTAATTCTAATTCTAAAATCCATGTCTCGCCATGTCTCGCGTTATTCTCATCTATACCTACCACGTTTATTTCTATTTCGTATGGTTGGTCTTCTGGTTCGATTCTGGATGGATCTAATTCAAAAGTAAATCTTATTGATTCTGTTCTTCCAGGTCTTAAAGTTCTTATGAAGTCGTCTAATCCGTCAGCGTCTCTTATATCTGGACTGAATAGTTCTATATCTATATCTTCCATGTCTGTGTCCGCGTCGTTAAATAGCCTGATATTAAGTTCTATATTACTATCTATTTTGGCTTGTCTATCTATTAATCCATCACTAGTCATTCTCTCTCTTCTTCCATCTATTCTGACTTCTACTTCTTCAATTATTAATTCGTTTCTTGCTGTTAAGTAAACTTCTCTATTAAGAACTAGGTTTTGTCCTTGGCTTTCTCCTGTTAGAGTTATTGTTCCTATTCTTTTTCTGCCTGAGTTTTCGTTTTCAGGAACATCATAAGATACGGTCATTACTAAATCCGAATAAGGATTTATTGTATTTCCTGCTGTATTAATAACTGCGTTGTATCTTTCAGGTATTGTATGGCTAACTTGTACGTTAGTTATTGCGAAAGAACCGCTGTTACTTATTGTTTTAGTTTCTGTTTCTCTAAATCCTCTTTCTAAATTATTAGAGCCTAATTCTACGTTGCTTAGAACGAAGTTTGCTGGTGTTGCCACAACTGCTAAAGTGAATTCTTGGCTTGTTAAATAAGCATTGTTAGATTCATTATATATGCTAATATTGACTGGGTATTGTCCTTCTTGTGTTGGAACCCAACTGACAAATCCTGTGTTGTTAATATTCATGTTGCTAGGATTTTCTTCCAATGCATATGTTATGTTAAGATCGGTGTCGACTTGTACTTGATACGTCCATTCTTTTGCTACTTCCGCGGTTGTGGTTGGAGAACTAGTTATTTGTGCTCCTGTAACTAGTGGTAGTAACATAATAATGGCAAGTATGAATAATATGTTTTTTTTCATTAAACCATCCCCCTAAGTTTTTGTTGTTACATAAGAGTAGATATTAGTTTATATATTTTATGGTTATTCAAGAAGAATATTTTTCTAACTTATCGTCTAATAGTTGTCTTAAAGAATTAATGTCTACAGCTCCGTTAATCCTCACATCATTAATAAATAAAGTCGGTGTAACTGTTATTCTGGCTTTCCTAGCTTCTCTATAGTCTTCTCTAACTAGACTAGCCATAGAATCATCATCTAAGCACCTTGAAAATTCATCAATATCTATATCGTAATTACTTGCCAAGCTTATAATGTTATCTTTGTTATAACTTCTTTGTCTGAATAAATCCTCTGAAAACTCCCAGAAAAAATCTTGTTTACCTGCACACTTACTTGCAACTCCTGCTAGCTCCGCTCCAGGATTAGAATAAATAGGACTGCTTCTAAAAACAAACCTGACTCTATCACCATATTCTTCTAACAAAGTAGGCATCACATTAAGATTAAATTGCTCTGTAAAAGGACATGTAAAACACCCGAATTCTAAAAAAACAACTTCGGCGTCTTCAGGACCTGTGCTGGCTCCCACATCGCTAGAAGGTACGTGGAGAGGAGCATTTATACTGCTTATCCATAAATAAATAAGAAAACCTGCGAATAAGGCTACAAAGAAAAAACTTGTATACGTCATGACTTTAGATTTTCTTTCCTGTTTTTCTCTCTCTACACGCTTTTGAATCTTTATAGATTTGTTCTTCTTCCTAGCTCTTTTACTCGCCATTTTCTATTGATTCAAATAGTTGGTTTATAATAATATATTAGTTTTTTCTAAGTCTTCTGCTTCTACTAAGTCATTGTTTAAGGGATTTTCTTCAACAGTACAAAAACCACAGCCTTGTCCTATAGGTAGATAATCGTATTCTTGAGTTCCTTCTGCTGTCGTTACACAACCTGATACTAAAAGTACTGCTGCTAATCCCAAAATTAAAAAAGCTTTGTTCATATCCATAACACCTCGCTACTAAAAAAAAGATGTTACTATCTTTTTTATAGTTTTCGGTGATTAAGAATGTATTATGATGAAATATCAAAAAGTTACGAAGAATTATACGGTTTAGAGCAAACCCGAAAAATACAACACGTATTAAAATTATTGGATGAAAAACCTAAAAAAGTACTAGATGTAGGTTGTGGAACAGGAATAGCGTCTGATTATTTTGAAAACTATACAGGGTTCGATCCCTCTAAAGAATTAACAAAAATAGCTAAAGAAAAAAAAAGAAAAGGCTGGATTTTCATTGATTCAGCAGAAAATTTCTCCACTAAGGAGAAGTATGATTTAATAATATGCTTAACAGTAGCTCATCATTTTCAAGATAAGATCAAAGCTATAAATAATATGAAGATTCATCTAAAAGAAAATGGTTTATTAATACTTTCCTTGCTTAAAAAAAGCCCTTCTAATAAAGAAGTGCTAGAAATACTAAAAAAACACTTCGAAATTGAAACGTCACAAAACGAAAAAGACATCTTTTATAAATGCAAACCCAAAAAATTTATATAATAACAAAAATGATACTATTGCTGTGTTACTATGAATTCAATAAATAATATAAACGATGAAAAAGTTAGGAATTTAGCAAAGACTTTAAGAGATTCAGGTTTGGCTTTATCAGAATCTGAAGCTGTGAGGATGGCAAAAGATATGACTCAAACAGAGTCCGCTATTAGCCAAAAAGCCACTACTAAAACTCAAGAATCCAGAGCTTCCAGTAGAAGAGTTGTAAAAGAGGACTCTGATGATGCAAAAAAGACTGAGGAAGCTGAAGAAATACCGAGGACTTATGAAAGACATGATCAAGGCTTAGTAAGAGAAAATCATGCTGATCCTGGATTAAAAAAATCTGAAGAAATTCCTAAAAAAGAAGATGAGCCGGATCTTTCAAAAGTTAGCTTATACGAAGCTGCTGGCTTGAATGAGAAGCCAGATGAAGAATTTGAAGAACCAGTTTCTTATTCAGAGTCAGAAAAAGAGGAAGAACCTGAGAAAGAGGAAGAGGCTGATAAAGAAGAATATTCTGAAGAAAAACCTAAATTTGTTACTCCTGAAAGAAAACCTAAAAAGGACAGGTCGGAGTATGAAGAATCACAAGTTGATTTAAGCAACGTCTTTAATTACAGCGGTAAGAATTAATACTTAAGAAAAAAAAGGATAAAGACTTCTCAACCAATTTCTTTTTCTTTTTATAAACCACTAACTATAGTAGAAGCAATAACACTAAATATTATAGTACCTATACCTGCTAAGGCAGAATATATAAGAGCAGCGTTAACCATATTATTACCTAATAAATCATACTCTGCCATTTTATCAGTACCATTCTGAATACCATTAACTATGATAGTCATTATATAACTTATCTGCACAACGTATAAACCCACTATGGCTTGAAAGAAATAAGTAGGTACACCGCCTGACTGGAACAAATCTTCCATAATGCCTCCCCCGGGTATACCTCCTTGTGTTTCAAAATCATCCATTCTTTCACTTAAACTACCTAGTATTTGACTAATCATACTAGTAATACCTACGACGATACCGGATATTACAGGTGTTAAAAAATTAATTTGGCTTTTCATATTACTTATTACATCAGCCATCAAATCCTTTAACCTTTCATCAACTCTATGCATAGATTTAATATACTCCGCGACGGTTATTAAAGCCTGACTAGCGACTAAAGGTCCTTTACGACTACTCTCAACAAAAACTTTCATACTACTTTCTATTATACTACTAGGATAATATTGTAAAGCCCCTACGTCTTTATCAAAAATTGCGGATTCAGAATTCATACCTAACTTAACAATATTATTAGAAGCTAACTCGAAAAATTTACCACTTGCAGTCCCCCTCATAACTTCAGAAACACTACTAAAAGCAATTTCTGCAGGGATACCATCTCCTAATCTATTACCTAATTGGAAAAGAGCCGATGCGAATTCTTTTTCTAATTCAGCTGTCCTAGTTCTTATTTTCATCAATCCCTTACTTTTGATAAGGTTGTATAATCCAAATCCTAAGCCCACACTTAATGGTATACCTAAACTTAAAAGGCTCGATCCTAAACCATAAGGCCCGTGCTCTCTCCCCGTGGGTGTCCCGGCATCATAAAGAGGTCTATAATCTAAAAATTTTCCATAAACTTGTTCCCCGTCTATATCTTCTGCTCTTATAATACCTATGTCTGTTAAAGCATAATCCACTCCTGACCCGTAATGATAATAAAGTAAAGGGGTAAGTCCTATTAATAAAAAGAAAATTCCTGCTATAAAACCAATAAGTGCAGGTCCCAAATTTATAGTTTTATCACTTCCTTGAAATTTAATACTGACTTTATTATCTTCTATAACTTTATCTAAATTTGAAGAATCCACCCCGCTATAACCAGTAGGCCTAGTAGACAATATTTGCCTACCCATATAATAAACCAAAACAGGCAACAAAATATTATAAAAAGCGAATAAGTGATACCATTGAGCCTCAGGAACAAAAGCAATTATTAAAGGCAATATAACTAAACCTAATATAGGTAGTATGATTCCAAGCATGTGCAAAGTAGTAATAGGACCTTTCAAATTATGAGTGTAATGCAACATTTTCTCATAAGTTTCGTCAAGTATAACCTTTAATCCTTTATCTAAAGCATCTAATCTCCTAACATCAGAATTTTCATAAAGACTGCTTTGTATAAGGTTCATACTCTCTATAAACTCAGGATTCCATTTTCTCCATAACTCTAAATAATTACCTAAAGAATCAGTTATGCTATCGTACTTTCTGGTTTCTATATCCCAAATGACTTTTTTAAAATCAAGATTTAATGGCGGTGCCAAGTGCTCAGCTGCGAAATCTATTGCTAATTCTATATTAGAAGTATGCCTCATAAAAGTAACGATGTAGAAAATACTTAAGACCATTTGATTACTGGCTTTCATACGCCAATAATTACTAATTATAAAAGGTAGCTTAGTAAGGGGTATTATGGAAATTAAAGCCATTAATATACCAAAATAGATAAAGAAAAAATTTCCTGAACTACCTCCGCTTGTAACCATAAAAGGAACAAGATAACCTAATACAAAAAATCCTAATGCTATGACTAAAGACGAAATTATTGCAAAGCTATAAGTAGAACCCGGGCTAATATTCAAATGACTTATTCTTATAGCTTCTTGAATTTCAGGCAAACTTTTTTTATCAGGACTAATAGGTATAATCTTTTCGGAAAAATTACAAGCTTTTTCATAAAAACTTAGTTGTTTAGGCATGAAGCTTTTTTTAAAATTCTCATAATCCCTAGTAGTTATGCGTTTCTTAGCATTAGGCTTATCACCCAACTCCTTAGCAAGTCTTTCTTTATACTTGCCTTTGAAATCTTCATATCCTGCATAATCTTTCAAAAAAACTCACCTTTTTGCTTTTTTAACTTCCATCTTTAACCATTCTTTCCACTCAAAAAAAATCTTATCACTATCCAATATGTTGTGCTTATCCCTTATCTTATCACTTATCTTATGAAACTGATCATTAGATTTTATTATGAAACCAGCCTCTAAAAAATCATCTAACTTCTCCTCAACAGAAACCCTGACTAACTCTTCTTTAATCTTAGTCCTTAGTAAAATATTATCCCAGACAGCATCCCAATTACCTGCCCATTCTCTTACATTACCTGCTATTGCTTTAAGTATCTCAGAATCACCATTTAATAATTCCTCAGTAGGTTCCAAACTATCTGTTTTTGAATTATACCTCATTAAATCAACAAATCCTTTTTCTAAACTAGGATCATCTTCCCAATCCTTTCTAACTTCAGTAATCTGAGTAACTCTCCTCCACCTATGCAAACCATCACTACTCCTTATAGGATTAGCAACTATTAATATATCCGTGGCTTTAAAACTAGTTTTTGGAACTTTCAAATCATTAACAACTCTATCATAAACACCATAAGGACTATCTCCGTGTATAGTACCTGCTACTACGTTAGCTAAAGCACCAACACGCATAGCTTCATACAAAGCAGCTGCTTCAGTACTCCTAACTTCTCCAACTATCAAAGCACTATCTCCCAGTCTAAGAGTTGTTCTTATTCCTTCATCAGCAGGTATTTCACTCTCTCCTTTAGACAAAGCCGATGCTACTTTCATAGCTTGTATATTATAATTGAATTTTCTTAAAGAATTAGTAGGTAACTCTAAAGTATCTTCTATAGTTATAATTCTGTACTTTCTCATTATCTCAACCATTATACTTCCTAGAAAAGAAGATTTACCAGCACTTCTAGTACCTGCCACTAACATAGTTCTATTACCATCAATTATGAAACTCATCAGTCCTGCTCCTAAAGCACTAATCATGCCGTTTTTAACAAATAAAGGCAAAGTCCACGGCTTATCTCTATGTCTTCTAAAAGCATAAGCTATACCTGAAGGATTAAGAGGTTTAGAAATAACACCTACTCTGGAATTAGCTATGCCTGGTAACTCTAAATCAGTATCTAATATAGGATTGGCTTCATCTAAAGGCCTACCACTTATTAATCTCAGTTTAGAAGCCCATGAATCCGCATCGTTAATGCTCGGTATTATATTAGTAACACATTCATCGAACTTGCTATGAACCAAATAAATAGGTGTTTGTCCTGTAGGGCTATTAACTGTTATATCTTGAACGTTCTCATCACTTAATAATATCTCGATAAGACCGAATCCTACTGTGTACCTTACTAAAATCTCTGTTAATTCTTGCAATTCCTTAGTAGTCACCTTAACATTTCTGTAATCTGTTAATTCCTCCAATAAATCCATCCCTACGTTTTTAAAAACTTCTCTCATACGTTCGGGATTTACAAAATCTTGTTCCTCTGGTTGGTGTTCTGACATGATTTTACGAGCCATATCAAGAATTTCGTATTTATCTTCTGAAAGTTTAAATTCAGGGGGTGTTATGTGGTAAATATATTGTATGGTATCTGGCACTTTAAAAATTACGACTTCTGTATTACCAACATTATAATTCATAACTTCTTCTCCTTCTTTAGGATAAGTAGCCATGATCTTAGTAAACATGAAGTCTGGTTTCATAATAGGGCTGAAAATCTTTCTGTAAATAGCTCTATCTCCTACTATGTGTCCTGGTAAGTAAGGTTTCACTATCTCGATAAGAAGTGTGTTACTAATAGTTTTTAGGAGGTAATCTAGAATTTCTACGTAATTTTGTTTTGACTCAATAATTTTTTCATCAATTTCTTTATCTATTTCAATATTTTCTCTTCTAAGAAGCCTTTTTATCTCCATGAAGCAACCAACAGGGTCTTTCTTCAAATAATTGAATATTAACTGGCTTAATTCATTATACCTATTAGCCATGCTATAAGTATTATTATCTTGGCTGAGCGTGTTTATAGCTTGATAACTAAACAAATCTTTATTTTTAACTAATTCTTTGTATATAGAACCTATCTCTAATAATATTTTAACTTGTGGATAATCATACTCATAATCGTGTTTTTGGTTAAAAACTATTTTTGTAACGCTAGGATTACTA
>SKFY01000004.1 GCA_007117755.1 Candidatus Woesearchaeota archaeon
TATTTATTATTAACTAAAAAAAAATCATAATCTTTTTAAATGACTTGCTATTCCAAATAGACGGGTTTAGAAGGTTCTTAATAAAAAAACAAAAAAGAAGTTTAAAATACGTAAGAGGACTTAAGAATATGATAGAAACGGATAAAAGAACAATTATAGAAGAATTGTCAAAAGATTTAAAATTAACACCACCAGATTGGGCAGGATACGTAAAAACAGGACATGGTAAACAAAGAACTCCTGTGAGACAAGATTGGTGGCAAGTAAGAGCAGCATCCTTATTATTAAAGATAAAAGATTTAGGACCAATAGGAACTAATAAACTTAGTGTTAAGTACGGGACTAGAAAGAATAGAGGTATGATGCCTGAGAAATTCACTAGGGGATCAAGAAACTTAATTAGGAAGATTTTACAACAATTAGAATCCCAAGAATTAATAGAACAAGCAACTATAGGAGTTCATAAAGGGAGAATCCTCACTAAAAAAGGAAATAAATTAGTGAATGAAGCTTCAAAAAAAGTTGCTAAGAAAAAATAAAGTTATTTTGAAAGGTGAAATGATAAAATGTCAAGAAATATACACGTTAGTAAAAAATTAAGATTAGCCAAGAAGAGCAGACAAACAAGGTGGGCTCCTTTCTGGACAGTACCTAAGATATACGGAGGTACGAGAAGAATACACCCAGGTAGACACACCGCTGTTAAGAGGAATTGGAGAAGAATAAAAACAAAAATAGCCTAGACATAGAGACTATTTGGATTAATTAAGGAGTTGATAATACATGAAAGAAAACCAGAGGCAATACACTATACCTTTAAGAAAATATTTTGTTAATACACCCAAGTATAAGAGAAGTAAGAAAGCAATTAGTCTTATTAAGGAATTTATAAAGAAACATATGAAAACCGAAGAGGTTAAATTAGGAAAGCATTTGAACGAATATGTCTGGAGAAACGGAATTAAAAATCCTCCAGGAAAAGTAAGGGTTTTAGCAACTAAAAAAGATAAAGAAGTCACTGTAGAATTAGAAGGATACGACTATAAAGTACAAAAAGTACAAACAGAAGCTACACCAGAGAAACCAACAGGACTTAAAGGAAAATTACAAGAAACTACTAAGAGTCTTAGAGAAGCACAATCAGAAGAAGAAGGTGAAGAGAAACCAGAAGAAGAAGCTAAGCCTGAGGAGAAAAAACAACCAAAGAAAAAAGAAAGTGACAAATCCAAAAAAACAGGTAAGAAAGCCACTCCTAAGAAAACTTCTAAAAGTAAAGAAAGTAAGGATTCTAAAAAAACCAAAAAATAAGAAAGGATACACTAATTTTTTAGGTCAAAAAAAAAATATCCTTTTTGTTTTTTTATTATTTTTTTGCTTCTTTTTCTAACTTATTTAAAACTTTACCCAGGGCTATAAATAAGTTATCAGAATCATCAGAAACTTTTATATCCTCACCACTAATAGTAAGAATACCTTCTAATTTACCACGTTCTCTCTCTATAACTAATTTCTCATAACCATCAGATTCATCACTGAAACCCCTAGCAAAACCACCAATTATTTTCTTTGCAACAATAGATTCCGCAACGGACAAGTCGTTAAAACCAACCAATTCTATACTCCCACCAAGTTTTATGTTTTCTGCCATAAGCACCAATACAGATTTAATAGTTTAAATAATTTATGCAGATAATGAATTGATTAATAGGAATATTTATAAAAAAAACCCTTTTTATCAAATCAGTAAATAAATACGAATTTTTTTGATTGATGTGGGGAGTGACTTCCCTGAAAATCAAAGAGAAATAAATAAGAAAAAGAACAACGGAGGTCAACAAATGAGTTACATAAAACATTTAAGAAAAACTTTCTCCTCTAAAGAATCAGAGGAATTGATGCAAAAAAGAAAAATAGAGTGGAGAAAACAACCAACTACTCTGAGAATTCCAAAACCAACTAAGGTTGATAGAGCAAGGAGTTTAGGATACAAAGCTAAACAAGGATTTCTAATAGTAAGACAAAAAGTTAAGAGAGGCGGACGTATGACTGAGAAGCCAGCAGGAGGTCGTAGAACTAAAGCAAGTGGTAGGAATAAAGTCGTTAGTAAGAATTATCAATTAATAGCAGAGGAAAGAGTGGCTAAGAAATACCCTAATTGTGAAGTTTTGAATAGTTATTACGTCACCAGAGATGGTCAAAGAGTTTGGTACGAAGTAATATTAGTAGATAAGACACATCCTAGTATATTACGTGATAAAAACTATGTTTGGACTTTATTTGATAAGTCCAGAGTTTTCAGAGGGAAAACAAGTAGTGGTAAGAAAGCAAGAGGCCTTAGAAATAAAGGTTTAGGAGCTGAAAAAGTAAGATAAAAAAAAAAATAATAAACTTTTGTCTTCAGGCTTTAATTAACTCCTAGGAAGAAAATATTTTTTTTTTATTTTACAAATAAATTATACTTTTCTTTACCCTGTAATTCTTCAACAATTCTTTTAGAAATGACTTTGTCAGGGTCAGGCATTAATTTAACTCTTTTCTTTAAATCTTCAAAACTAGTAAAATCAGCTTCTCTTCTTTGCTCAACAATCTGCAACATATGCTTCTTACCCAACCCAGGTAATAATTCTATAATGTGAACCCTCGTGTTTAAAGGATTAGCAGTGTTGAAGAATTCAACAAATCTTTTTTCATTTTCCTTAACTATATCCCTAACGACGTGCTCTAATTCAGACTTAGCAGTGCTAGTTAACTTGTTAAAAAATAATCTGCCAGATATATGATGAATCTTATCACGCTTATCATTACCAACATAAACTTTTTCATAAGGCTGTAAAAAAACTCCTTTTCTAGGAACTAGTTCTAACAGGGTGAAATTAGTAGTGCCTATAGCTTGAACAATACTGGTTTTTAAGTGACTCGGCTTACTATCTACATAACCATTTACTAAAAAGTCAAGCACTATTGCATGTTCCTCTGATCTTTTGTTTTGCATCATAAATCCACTTCAAACCCCCATTCTTAACAAGTATTTAATCATATTATTAAAAACAATCATATTTATAATACTTTTGAAAAAAAAAACTAAAATAATTGATAATCAAGAAATTGTTTTAACAACATCAACTATTTTTTTGTAATTTTCTTTACTAATCGTTATAGGATAACCCTGAAGCAAAACTTCCAGCTCAGCCTCTGATTTAGGTAAAAAATCTAGTATTTTAACAATGTGCTCATCTTTCAACCTAGGAATGTTAAGATCTGTTAATTTAGTCATGTATTCGTCATAATCCTTTTTAGACAAGACCTTTAAACTATTAACATATTCTTGAGTTTTACCACTTCTAAAACCTAACTCGCCATCTCTTTTCTGAATTTTTTTCAACTCTTCTTTCAATTCTGTCAGGCTAAGAGATTTTTTATCAATTAAATTAGATTCCACCATTTTTTTACTTCACCTTCTTAAGATGAACAGGGTGAACAGTTACAGTCTTAACTTTCTCCCTATCCTTTAATAATATTTTATAACAACTACCGTCTTTACCAAGTATCTTCCCTGATTTACCAACATATTTAGGATGAGAACTACCTTTATGTATAGAAGGCTCTAATCCTATATTAACAATTTCTCCTTCCTTAAAATCTTGGAAATAAGCTCTTTGACTAACTTTTCCTTTTTTACGAACTTGTTTAGTGTACAAGCCTCTCGTACTCCTTTTAAAACCACCTTTTCTAGCCATAAATCATCACTTTTTCTTTTCTCCTGTTCTAGGAGCTAATTTATTAATAATACCTACTGGTATGTCAGATTCGTCCATAATCTTCCTTATGTCTTCAATAGATTTGTCTTTATTATCTTCTAAAATCTTCTTAGCCTTAGCCTCTAACTGAACCCTCTTAGCCTCTACTTCCTGAGCTAATCTCTTACGCTCTTCTTCCAATTTCTTCTTTTCTTCCTCAGAAACCTCGGTTTTTTCTTCACTTATTTCTTTATCAAAATCACCGTTATCAACTTTCTTAATAGTTTCAACAGCTCTAGTATCTTCAACTTTAACACCCATAGAATTACAAGTGCCTAGTATCTCCTTAACTTTTTGTTTAAGATCAACACCGCTAAGGTCATCTTCTTTCATCTTAGCAATTTTTATTACTTGTTCAATAATTAATTCACCAACTAAGTCTTTTTCAGGATTACCACTGCCTTTTTTTAATTCAGCTTCTTTCTTAATTAAAGCACTAGCGGGAGGAGTACCTACTTTTATATCATACTCCTTAGTTTTATCATTAATGATGACTTTAACAGGGACTTGCATTCCTTTAAAACTAGCAGTTTTATTATTAATATCATTAACGACTTGACCTATATTAACACCCATAGGTCCTAAAGCTGGTCCTAGTGGAGGCGCAGCAGTAGCTTTACCTCCTTCAATTAATACTTCTATAGTAGTTGATGCCATAATTATTCACTCCTCTACGGAAACCCCTCTCTCTTTATAAAACTTTTTCCTTACTCTTCTCTTCTCACAACTTTTACAGCGTCCATTTTTAAAGTTATAGGTATAGGAATAGCAGCTTCTAATAATTCCACTACTACTTCTTCTTTAGCTTTATCTACACGAGCAATCTTACATTGCTGGCGCTTAAAAGGACCGCTGATAATCTCAGCTATATCGTTCTTTTTAATGTTAACGTCTTTCTTAGCTTGTTCTAACATGTGTTCTATCTCTTTGTAAGGAACCTCGCCGGGCAAAAGACCTCTGCTGTAAGGAACACCAAAAGCAGCTTCTTCAACGTCTTGCCTCACATCAGCCTCTGCGAATATGTAGCCTCTCAATCCGTGAGGTCTTATAACGCTATAAACATTCATTTTTTTTCTTTGAATATTACTAATTAAGAAACTCATCACTTGATCTTCTCTGTTAGCAGTAACTCTTATGGCGAATATATGAGTAGATATTCCTTCTTCACCTTTAGCATCTTCCTTTTTTTCAAGTTCTGAATCAATATGTTTATCTTGTTCTTTAATTTTTTCTAATTCTTTTTCAGTTGGTTTATTACGTTTTAATATATCTTCTCCCATTTTAAATCATTCACTCCTTTCTAAAATATAAAAGTCCTAATACTAATATTAAGACTATAAAAGCGGCTATTAATAATGAAAATACTTCTTCTATCATTCTTAAACCAAAACCAATACCGCCTATGATTAAAATACCTATAGCAGCAACTTGACTTATTACTTTATACTCCTCCCAAGTTGGTTTTTTAGTAACTCTTAAAACCCTGACACATTCATCCCAAAAACGAGACATCCTATTTATAAAACCCATTTTCTTTTTACCACCTTTATTCATAAATTAAACAAAACTTAGTGAATATCATTATATCTTTAAATCCTCCTATTATAATCTCGATTTATTTTTTTTTAATCAACAAAAGTTATACCTAATTCTGACTCCGCTTCTTTCTTCTTTTGACCTTTGCTTTTCTGTTGATTACCAGTTATTTGACTTGATTGAACACCAGTAACTACTAGCATAACCCTTAAAGTACCTTCTAAATCTTCACTTATCTGAGCTCCCCATATCATACGAGCTTCAGTATCTAATTTATCACTTATTACTTCTACGACGCGCCTAGCTTCTTCTAAAGTCATGTCGTTTCCTCCCGCGACGTTTATTAAAGCCCCATTGGCACCTGTTATGTCAACATCTAACAAAGGATTATTAATAGCTTTTTCCACGGCGTCTTCAGCTCTAGTTGATGAATCAGATTCACCCACACCTATAAGTGCGACTCCTCCGTCACCCATTACCGCTCTTATATCTGCAAAGTCAAGATTTACTAATCCTGCTTTTGTTACTAATTCGGCTATTCCTTTAACAGCGTTTGTTAATATTTCATCAGCTATTTTAAAAGCTGTATGGAGAGGTAAATCAGGAGCTAATTCTAATAATTTATCGTTAGGAATTACAATTAGTGTATCGACGTGCTTCTTCATGTTTTCTAGGCCGACGACGGCGTTTTCGTAACGCCTATTACCTTCCATCCTGAAAGGAAGAGTTACGACACCCACTGTTAAAGCACCTATTTTTCTAGAAGCCTCAGCCACTACAGGAGCACATCCAGTACCAGTTCCACCACCTAATCCACAAGTTATGAAAGTCATATCAGCCCCTTGTAAAGAAGCTTTTATTTCTTGCTCGGATTCCCTAGCAGCTTCTTCACCCACTTTAGGTATGCTACCAGCTCCTAAGCCTTTAGTTAAGTCTTTACCAATAAGTATTTTTTTATCAGCACTAGTATATAATAAATCTTGAGCATCAGTATTTATACCGATTGTTTCAGCACCACTAACGCCTATTTCGGTAATTCTGTTAATAGTATTACCACCAGCTCCTCCGCAACCAAATACTTTTATCTTAGCTTTTTGCTTACTAAGTAATTCTTCAAGCTCAGCATCTAAACTACTAGCTTTACTTTGAACATTTGAACCTTTAACGCTTTTTATATCATAGCTCATATTGAAACCCCTCCAACTAATAATTATATTGCTTGGAGCTTTATTTAAATTTACTGTTTTTCAAATCTTATTTCTTTACCAATTGTTTCTTTTAATTCGTATTCAATTATTTTTTTGTAGTGTTCAGGAACTTCTTCCTTAGTAGTTAATACTATTTTATCATCCACGACTAATTTTTCATACTTGAAATTTAGCAATTCTAAAATAGCCATTACTTTTTCTTTTTCATCAGTTATTATCCTTTTTATATCAATATCATATAATACGTCTTTACCAGCAAGAGGATGGTTAAAATCCATTATCACTCTACCTCCACTCACTGATCTTACTACTCCTAGAGCGTTATCAATGTTTAATTGTAATCCTACGTAAGGGTTTATTCCTTGGTTTTTAAATAACTTCATAGGCATTAACTTTAGCTTTTTACTGTCTTTTTTTCCAAAAGCTTCTTCTGTTTTCAACTCTATTTTGTGCTTTCCTATGCTTAAACCTTCTAATTTTTCATCTAAACCTTTTATTAAGTGACCTCTTCCTATACATATCTTCATAGGCTTAGCGTTTTTATTATCTGATAATTCTTTCTTTGTAGTATCAAATACTTCTCCTTCTTTAGTCATAGCTATGTAATCAAGCTCTATAAAATCTTTTTTTTCAAGTACCATTTTTTATCTTAGTTTTAGCTCTCAAAACTAGTTTTTAAATTTTTGCTTGAGAGAAAACATTAAATACGAACACTGATTTTTTTATAAAGTTTTCGTAATAAATAAGAGGTTTATATGGAATTTAAAGAAGAATTCGTAAAAAGATACAAGGTATTATTAGGCGATGAGTACGATTTGTTTAAAGAGTATTCTGATAAGTACATAAATAAAGCTATAAGGATTAATACTTTAAAAAAGAGCGTGGATGAAATAAAAAATAGGCTGGTGGACAAGTGGGATTTGAAACCTGTTCCTTGGTGTAAAGAAGGTTTTTGGATAAAGTATAAGGAAGGGGAAAGATTTGATATTGGTAATTTAGCAGAACACCAATTAGGTTATATCTATGTTCAAGACCCCGCGAGTATGATACCCGGAGTCGTTTTAAACCCGGAACCAGGAGATGCTGTTTTAGACATGTGTGCTGCTCCAGGAAGTAAAACTAGTCAATTAGCGCAGTACATGAATAATAAAGGTTTATTAGTTGCTAACGACGCAGATGGTAAAAGACTTAGTGCTTTAGGAATTAATCTTCAGAGATGCGGAGTTTATAACTCAGTAATTACTAGGATGAGAGCCCAACATATAAGACAAGAAGGTTTTGATAAAATATTAGTTGATGCTCCTTGTAGCGGTACAGGAACTATTAGAAGGAATTATAAGATTATGAGCATGTATAGTTATGGCTTAGTTACTAGGTTATCCAAGGAGCAGTATTCTTTACTAAGACATGCTTTTAAATTACTTAAAGAAGGAGGCATATTAGTTTATAGTACTTGTACTTTAGAACCTGAAGAAAATGAAGAGGTCGTGACTAAGTTGTTAAATGAGTTTTCAAATGCTAAACTAGAAATTATTGACTTGGACATTAAAAAACACGAAGCAATCAAAGAGTTTGAAGGAAAAAAATATCATGAAGACGTGAATAAATGCCTTAGGATTTATCCTCAGGATAATGATACAGAAGGCTTTTTCGTTGCTAAAATTAGGAAAGTGAAAGGAGCA
>SKFY01000008.1 GCA_007117755.1 Candidatus Woesearchaeota archaeon
AAGAATAGTTAAAACATTTAATTAAAAAAATTAATTTTGGAAAAAAAAGTTTTTTAATAGAAAAAGCAAGTATGAATCTCGTGTCTGATAAAAACAAAATTATTTTTCCTTAGACGTTTTCAAAAAGTTCATAGCTAACTTGTATTCTTTGCTGAAAAAGTTCTTAGGATTGTATTTGCTTCCTCTTTTTTCCAAGTATTTCATCACTTCTTCTTTCCCTTCTTTTTCAAATAAGGTGTCGTATTCTTTTTTTACAAAATCGTTTAGTTTTACTTCTCTTATTTTTTCATTGATATAATCAATTTCGTTTATTAGAGATTTGTTGTTTCCGTCCAATAAATATTTGTATTTTAGGTTTAAGTTTTCATATAGTATCTTTTTTAGTCTAGAATGTTTTTTCTTTGCTATTTCTTTCTTTTCTGTTAATACTTTATCATCTATGCTCATGTTGAGAATCATATCTTTTTTATCATCAGTCCTTTATAGTCTGTTTCTAATTTATCAATGCTTTTCTTCGCTACTTCCCCAGTTGTTAAGAACACAGTCGGTAAACGCTTTATAGTACCCCTCAGGTACGCTTCGCTTAAGTCACCATCGTTACATTTCTTTTTATTCCTTGCTTTCAAGAAGTATTTTGAACCACCCATAGGAGTTTGCATACTAATGATGAATTCGTATTCAGAGTTTTTACGTATCATTTCTCTTTCTATTATTTTTATATTGTTTTCTTCGAAGAATTTTCTTGTTTTATTTTCAAATTCGCTTTTATCAGTTGGTTCAGCCAAGGATTTCTGAGCAGTCCTTGTTTCTTGTGCAGTCTCTGATTTAACCACAGGCTTTTTTTGTTCTTGAATATTTTTTTGCGAAGGCTGAGAAGTTACTGGCGCAGAATCTTCTTTTTTCTTGAAGAAATTTTTTATTTCTTGAACAGCGTCTTCATCAGATAATAAGTAGTGTTTCCAAAATAATTCTTTCACTCCGTTAATATTCACGTTTATTTGCTTAGCATAATCAGGTATGTTTCTGCAACTGACTCTTATTAGCATTTCTTGAGTTTTATCACGAAGTATTTTTTTTTCTTTTAACAACTGATAAGTTCTTCTGTCTTTTTCATTCAAGTATTGAGTTAAAACTTCTAATTTTTGCTCCTGACCCAGAACGTAATAGAAAGGACTACTGCCTTGTTTAACATGAGTTATCTTTATTTTTTTATTATTTATTAATTGAGAAAGATGAGCACCAATTATCATGGAATCCCCATCGCCTATTTCTTTTTTTATTTGTAAAGGCATGATAGGTCCTTTTTCTTTCACAACCCCATAGATTTTTTCAGCATCCATTTTTTTGAAACCCTTACTACTTATAAACAAAGGCGTTAATTATTTTAAGGCCTTGTCCATTTGACTTCCCAATAAGTCACGTCAGATTCATCATCAACAACACCCAACATGAGTCTTTTCTTGGTGGAGTGAGCCACTCTGTTTTTAGCCGCGAATTCATACCATGTTAATGTAGAGCCTTCATGAACAGGATAAACAACCCATTTAGCATGATCATCACCAGGCTTTACTCCTCTATCATAAACCCTGAAGTCAGCACCGAATTTAAGAGCTGTTTTTATTATGTAACCTCTATTTCTTATGTCCCTGAATACTACGTACCTAACCCAGAAACTAGGTTCTATCTTCCTGGCTTTAGTCAAATATTCTTCTTTAGATAAGACTTTTTTTCTGCCATCCATTACTTTTATTCTTTCTTTTTCTAATAAGTAAAGAGCTTCGTGAAGACTTAACTGAACTCTTCCTTCTTCTGTTAAGGATCCGTATCTTGATTGATTGTATAATTCCCTAGCTTCATTGCTGTTTTCAGTTAATATGATTTGATTAGTGAATATAGTGTTTATTTTGTCTTTTCTTACCATAAATCTTTTAAAATGTGATGTAGTATAAAAAAGTTGTTCTTACTTTAAGTTTAAGCATACAAAAAAATTTTAGAAAATACCAGTCTCTTTAATCGCGTTAGTTTCAGGACAAATAATTTTTAATAGAAAAATATAAATATTATATTTAATTATAACTGTTATATGAATACGACTATTTCCATAAACAAAAAGACGAGGAACCTCTTAAAAGAATACGGTAAAAAATCAGAAAGTTACGACGATATAATTAGAAGAATGTACAACGATTTAGTAATAAGGGATGAAGTTAGGAAATACCTGGATGAAACAGAACATGTTTCTTTAGAAGACGCAATAGAGTGGACTAAGTTAAAGATTGAGAATGATCGTTAAAGTTACAATTTCTAAAAATCTGAGAAATACTATTTATAAGAAGTTTAAAAAAGATAGTGCCAAAGTGTATAGTTTAATTAGTTCTTTAAAAGAAAATGTTCATAAAGGTAAGTATCTTGGAAGAGTTAGCAATATCATAATTAAAGAATTAAAATATAAGACTTACAGACTATATTTTATCATAGATGAAGGAAAGCTTATGTTGTTTGAAAAAGGGGAATTAAAAGAGCTACTCATAAGGTTTTTAGAAATTTCCAAAAAGAATGAGCAACAACAAACCATAGATAAAATAAAATTAATTCTTAGAAAAGTACACCATTAAAGAATATATTTTTATATTTCAGAATGTTTCTTTATTAAATCATGGTTTGGCTTTATTCAGTTTATACTATATTAATCATTTTTTTATTAGTTTACACAGGCTTTGGTTTTAGGGTTTTAAAAGAGTACGAGAGAGGAGTGGTTTATACTCTCGGGAGATATTATAAGGTTATAGGTCCTGGTTTGAGATGGGTTTTTCCTCTTTTGCAAAGCGTGGAGTACGTGGATGTCAGGGTTAAAAGCTTGGATTTGAAGTACCAGACTTGTAGTACTAGTGAAGGAACGCCTGTTAAGTTTAAGTCTAGTGTTCATTATAAGGTTGAGAGTCCTAGTAAGGCTATAAATGAAGTTGAGAATTATTTAGAGTTGTTACAACATAGTTCTGAGTCAGCGTTGAAAGAAATAATAGGTAGTAGTGTTGATGAGAATTTGTTGTCTGAACGTGGTAAGATTTTGAAGAAGGTGAAGGAAGAGTTGTCTAAAGAAAGTTCTAATTGGGGTTTGAAGATAGATAATATTAATATTTATGATTTGGAAATTAGTGATTATAAACCTCGTGTTAGGAAGAAAAAAGAATCTGTTAAAGATAAAAAAGACGATTTCTTATTAGATTAATAAAAAGCCTATTATTAAACCAGTGGTTAAGAAAGGCATCGCGGGGTAAAACTTGTTTTTTTGACCGAGTAATAATAGTAGTGCTAGAGCAAGAGCAGTGGTTAATACTATTATTAAGGAATGTTGAAAAGCTATTATTTTCGGCATTCCCGTTTCTATTAAAGACGTCATTACCACACCACTGAATAATAAAGGAAATGCTACGTCTCCACCACCGAGAACACCTGTTTTTTTCTTTTTTTTACTTGTTTTTTTAGTGGTTATATCAACTTTGTTGCTGTAGTTAAGGCTTAAACCAGGAAATAAATTATTTTTAGAGGTGAATTTAGCCATTGTTATCATGTGCTTAGATTTCCAAACAGCATACATGTCATAAATAGATACTAATACTAATAATATTAACATTAATACAACGTTTAACATAGGAACTAAAAATACTGCTAAACCCGCATACATTAATAACTCGGCAGAGTTTTGAGTGAATACGTTATTTTTCTTTATCCTGAGAATGGCTAGTGTTACAGCTATTAACCAAGCAATTAAAGTAGGTAGTATAACATTTAAAGCCATAGCAATCATTAAAGCACTTCCTATGAGGAACCAGTAACGCCAAATATTGACTTTGTTATATTTTATTAGTAGAAGTAATAATAAAGTGCCTATTGTTAAACCAGTTATTATCATTACAAAAGTTGATTCAGGAGTAGTTTCGGGTCTTTCACCAATGGCAGTGCTAGAATATTCAATTTGTCTAACGCCATCATGAATGCTTACTTCTAAATCTTGTTTTAATAAGTAAAGACCAATAAGTTGAGATAGTATAAATAAAGACACTAATAAAAAAATAACTGTATAATTATGTTTCATCAATCTTTTTTTTAGTTAATAACATATTTAAATATACCTATATTTCAATAAAGTATTATGGTTATGAAGTACGCTCATAAAATTTTTATAAGGATTTTTGTTAAGCCCGAGGAAGATTATAATAGTATTAAAGAAGGATTGTTATGGTTTGCGGGTTTTAAAGAGGAAGAATTAGCTAAAGAAAAGATTTTTTATATAGAAGAAGATGTTTCAGGACTTGACGATGAGAATTTAATGGTTATGAAGCTAGAGTTGAATAAGAATAAGCATATTAATGATCAATTGAGTTTTTTAAAGAAAAATTTTTCAGAAAAAGACCTTGATTATTTGTTAAATAATAGAAAGCCAGATGAAAAGTCTAATTTTTTTATTAGATTGGATAAAGATGAGTTTCAGAATAAAAAAATTAAGTTAACAGAACAAGGAGATTGCGTGCATATAAGGATAAGCCTAGCAGCTTTTCCCAGTAATGCTGAAAACGCATACAAGGTTTTAGAGGAAATTTTTTTAAATAGATAAGTACATAATAATAATTAAGTTGATGGTTTAGAATGGCTAAAGTAGATCCGTGGAACGTAGAAGGGAACGTGAATTACGATGATTTGATTAAGGATTTCGGTGTTAAAAAGATAAGTCCCGAGCTTAAGAAGAAGTTAGAAAGTATAAGCAAATCTAAAGGTGTTGAATTACATCATTTAATAAGAAGAGATGTTTTCTTTGTTCATAGAGATTTAGATAAGTTACTTAAGGATTTTGAAAAGGGCCAAAAATTTTTTTTATACACAGGTCGAAGCCCAAGTGGGAAAATACACTTAGGCCATATGTTTATATGGTATTTTACTAAGTGGCTACAGGATTTGTTCGATGTCGAGTTGTATTTTCAATTTCCTGATGAGGAGAAGTTCTTGTTTAAGAAAAATCTTTCTTATGAAGAAGTTCAAAAGAATTTGGAAGATAATATGAAGGACGTCGCAGCTATTGGTTTTAATCCTGAGAAGACTTTTTTTATTATTAATACTAGACACGCAGATATTCTTTATCCAGAAGCAGTGAAGGTGGCTAAGAAAATAACTTTTAGTAATGTTAAAAGCGCGTTTGGATTGACAGATAGTAGTAATATAGGCAGTATTTTTTATACTTCTATGCAAGCAGTACCCGCTTTTTTACCTAGCGTTGGTAAAGAAAAGAAATTGAATTGTTTAATACCCCACGCCGTGGATCAAGATCCTCATTTTAGGATAACAAGGGATGTGATTGAAAAAGTCGGTTATCCTAAACCAGCGAGTATACAATGTAAGTTTTTACCCGGTCTCAGAGGCTTTGAAGAGGATAGTAAGATGTCTAGTTCTAAAGAAAGCAGTAGTATTTACATGAGTGATACTCCTAATGAGATTAAGAAGAAGATTAACAAATACGCTTTTAGTGGTGGTAGAGAGACCTTAGAAGAGCATAGAAAGTATGGTGGTAATCCTGATATTGATGTTTGTTATAACTGGTTATTATTTTTTGAAGAAGATGATAAAGTTTTAGAAAAAGTTTATAAAGATTATAAAACAGGAAAACTATTAAGTGGGGAATTAAAAAATATATTGATTGAAAAACTCACGAAGATAGTGATTAAGCACCAAGAAGATAGGAAGAAATTAAAAGACTTAAAAAAATATTTAAGAAAAGAAAAATTTTTTAAAAAGGGGTGAAAGGATAATATGAAAATTGCGCCGTTAAATTCTAGTTTTATGGCAGTTAGTATGCTAGGCTTATTAGTTTCAGCTTTATACGTTTTACCAGAGGTTAGTTATAGATGGGGTTTTACATTCATAGTATTTTTTACTATACTGTTTATCGCTAGTTTAATAAGCATGGTTTTAGCAGAGCCAAGAGAAGACGATATTGAGTATTTCAGATGAAAACTTTAGTTATAGGGGGAAGAGGATTCCTAGGTAAGAATGTTTGTAAGTATCTAGATAATCCTACTACTTTTGATAGGAATAAAGGCAGAAATCACGTTAAAGGATCTATTAATGATCTTAATTTGTTAAAGAAGGTTTTGCCAGAGTACGACGTCATTATTAACTTGGTAGGTTTAACTCCTTTGAAAAATCCTAAGGGAACGAGTTATAAAGAAGTTCATATAGAAGGCGTGCGTAATTTATTATTCAGCATGACTGATAAACAAAAGCTTATTTACGTAAGTGCTTTAGGAGCAGATATTGATTCTGATAAAGAGTATTTGAGAACAAAAGGTAAAGCCGAAGAATTAATAAGAAAAAGCGGTAAGGATTATTGTATTATAAGACCTAGTTTTATATTCGGCAAGGGAAATGAGTTTTTTAAACAACTTGATTTTTATAAGCATTTATGGTTCTTCCCCAATATAAAGATTAAGTTACAACCTATATATGTTAAGGACGTGGCCAAGATAATAGGCAAGGTTGTTAAGAATAAAATTCGTAAAAAAGAATTTGAAGTAGGAGGGGATACGACTTATACCATTTTTAATTTAGCAAGATTATATAAGAAGAGAAGTTTGATACCTATCCCTTGGTTTTTATTTAAGTTCTCATATTGGTTGGTTTCAAGAATGAAGATTTTCGGTATTACACCCGAGCAGTATAAAATGTTATTACACGATAATACTTGCTCAGATAATAAAGCACCTAGTTACGTTGAACTGGAGAGTTTTGATGAATGGGTAGAAAAAATATAAAAATGACTAACCAATACTTTTTCTTTATATGGACTTAACATTTTTAACCAGATACGTTTTTTATGATAATAGCTTACTTGATTATTCCATTTTCATACTTATATTCTTAGGTTTATTAATCATTTTTAGATTTTTCAAGTTCGTAGTTATAAACAGGCTTAAAAATTATTCTAAAGGAGAGTTGGATAGCTTAGCAGTAGATATAGCCGATGTTTTCGGATGGAACTTTTTCGCATTATTAGCTTTGTTTATATCACTGAGGTACTTGACTTTGCCAGAGATAGTCACTACTAGTATTTTTTATGTAGTCATAGTATTTTTTGCTTATTACGGCGTGAAAGCAGTAAATAAGTCAATCATCTACGCAGGTAAAAGAATAAGTAAAAAGAAAGAAGCAGAAGGAGATAGTGATACAGCAGTTATTAGTTTATTAGTTAGGATAGGTAAGGCAGTTGTGTGGCTAATAGCTTTTTTAATAATACTTTCCAATTTCGGCATAGAAATCACTCCTTTAATAGCCGGCTTGGGAATAGGAGGATTGGCAATAGCTATAGCCTTACAAGGTGTTCTTAGTGATTTGTTTGCTAGTTTCGCTATTTATTTTGATAAGCCTTTCAGAGCTGGTGATTTCATCATTATAGGCAGTGATATGGGTATAGTTCAGGATATCGGTATTAAAAGTACGAGAATAAAGACTTTGCACGGTCAGGAACTTATAGTTTCTAATCAGGAATTAACTAGTACGAGGATTAATAATTATCGTAAGTTAGAAAAGAGAAGGGTTGTGTTTCATTTTGGTGTAGAATATTCTACACCTGTTAGTAAAGTTAAGAAAATCCCAGGCATGGCTAAAAAAATTATTGATAAGGCTAAACTTGCAGAGTTCGATAGAGCTCATTTTCAGAAGTTTGGTGATTTTAGTTTAGATTTTGAGGTTGTTTATTTTGTTAATGTTAATGATTTTGCTAAGTACATGGATACTCAGCAAGAGATTAATGTTAAGTTAATGGAAGCTTTTGAGAAAGAGAAGATCGTGTTTGCTTTCCCTACCCAAACACTTCATATTGCCAGTCATAAAAAGGAGTAAGTTTTTTATAGTTCTTTTTTTAGTGTTTATTTATGGAGTTTGATCAAGCATTGTTTATTTTAGAAAGTTGTTTTTCTAGTAAGGGTTTAATGGCTAGTCCTGAGAAGGTTCATAATTATAAGCGTGTTTGGGCTAGGGATAGTATGATTACTAGTTTGGCTTTGTTAA
>SKFY01000017.1 GCA_007117755.1 Candidatus Woesearchaeota archaeon
CGCAAGCCTGGAAAGCTTGTCCCATCTGGGATTCCCGGTTCAAATCCGGGTCGTGGCGTTTACCGACACGCACGGGCCAGTGAATCTGAAAAGATTTTAACGCGTCCGGGTCGTGGCGTTTAATAAAATGAAAGCAGTAGTATTAGCAGGTGGAAACGGAACGAGAATGCTAGAACATAGTCTAAACAATCCCAAGCCATTAATAAACGTTAACAACAAACCATTTCTATACTACGTCTTAAAAACATTAGAAAAAGCAGGTATTACACAAACAGGTATCGTCTATAGTAAACACAAACAAAAATTCCAAGATTTCCTCGACAAATACGACTTAAAAGCCAATCTTTTATTACAAAAAAAACCTTTAGGAACTGGAGACGCACTAAAATCAGCAAAAGAATTCACAGGAGAAGATGAATTCATAATGCTACCAGGAGATTGTTTATTCTCAGTAAATGATATAAAAAAATTATTTGTTAAAGGAAATGCATTACTAGGTTGTTACAGAGAAGACACCCACAAATTCGGAGTTATAAAAACAAATAACGGATCTCTAAACGAGATAATAGAAAAACCTAAACATTATGGACCAGGATTAGTTAACACTTCAATTTATAAATTAAACAAAAAAATATATGACTTCTTAGAAAACCTCGAAAAATCAGAAAGGGGAGAGTATGAACTAACTGACGCAGTTACAAAACTAGCCGAGGAACAAGAAATAAAAGTCATAAAATTAGATGATTATTGGATAGACTTCGGAACACCAATAGACATAAAAGTAGTTGAAGAATTCTTATCTGAAAAATAATAAAAAAAAATAAAAATAATTAATTGGCTTCTAAGAAACTATTATTTCACCAACCATACCTTGAGCAGCATGACTACCTACAGTACATAGGAAATCAAAAGTCCCAGCTTCATCAAAAGTATAAATGAAACTCTCGCTCTGGCCAGAATTTATAACTGAAGTACCTGCTTCTAAACTAGGAATCCACATATCATGCATTCCCTGAACATTATTAAAAACAAATTCTATGGTTTCACCAGCTTCAACTTCTATAACGCTTGGTTCAAAATAATACATGCCACCCTCAACTTCAATAACTCTATCTACACCTTCAGTTGTTTCTTCTGTAACTTCTTCTTCTACAACAGGTTCTTCATGAACTTCTTCAGGAATCTGTTCTTCTTCTACAACAGGTTCTTCATGAACTTCTTCAGGTACAGGGTCTTGTTCTATCACAGAATCTTCAAAAGGCTCTTCTTCAAATAAATCCTCTTCCACAGGGCTCGTTGTGCAACCAGCAATTACTAAAAAGGCTGCTAAAAACATTATGCTTAATAATCTCATACTATCACCTCTAATCAGGGAAAAAGTCTTATTATTTAAAATTTTATGAAAAACCATGATTCTTAAGAAGTGATTACTTAAGATTTAATCAAAAACACAAAAAAAAGGATGGGCCCTACGAGATATTCACCAAACTTTTAATAAAGTTTGATCAAAACACAAAAAAAGGATGGGCCCTACGAGATATTCACCAAACTTTTAATAAAGTTTGATCAAAACACAAAAAAAGGATGGGCCCTACGAGATTTGAACTCGTGACCCCTTGGTTAAGAGCCAAGTGCTCTAGCCAGACTGAGCTAAGGGCCCATAACTCGAAAGATAATCGTATTTTGTTTAAAAAGATTTTCCAAAAACAAAAATTTAAAAACCTCTCTTAACTCCTAAACAGTTATGACAATAGATTTATTGGTGGTACCTGGCAAAGAATGCAAACACGGTTTTAAAGCAGACACCGCGATGATTCATCATCATAAAGAGTCTGAAAATAACAAAGATTTGAAGATATTAATAACAGGAGAACATTCAGGACTGACAGAAAATAGAGGATTTACAGACGCGGAAAGAATGAGACAATACCTGAGTGGTAACTTAGATGATGATGAAATAATAGTTTCTCCTTTTGGAAGAGACTTATACTCAGAATTAGTATTTGCTTCTAAAATAATAAACAAAATGCCTAAAAAACCAAAAAGCATTGGTCTAGTAAACGATCCCTACGCGATGAACAGGTATTTACGCCTAGCAAATTTTGTAATGGGTGACGAATTCAAATTTGAAAGAATAGAAACGCCTAATATAGCTAATCCTTTAGATGTGTTTAAAGAATTTTTACTAGAAAAATCATTATTCTATGATATAAACCAATTATGGGATACTATTCCTGAAAAAGGAGATGTGGAGTCTCATGAAAAAGCCTTAAATAATAATCATATTTTTTATAGGGATAACCCTGATAAAATAACTGGTTATTATGATGTTGCTGTAAAATTAGATAAACTCATTTAAAAAAATGCATATAGAATTATTAATAATACAACAAGAGAATAATGAAAGGGATCTTATAAAAAGTGAATTAGCATCACAGATTTACAAAAAACAAGACTTTGTACCAATACTATTAACGAGTCAACAAGGATTAACTCACTCTGAAGAAGCATTAAAAACAGGATTCTTAAAACAAAAACTGCTTGAGAAGAGAGTTATGGAATATGACATCTTAGAAGACAACTTAAGCGTGGATACGTATTCACAAGCTGTTTTAGCAAATAGATTTTTTGAAGAAATAAATCCTGAAAACATAGGTGTGTTTGGAAGTGAACTTTTTGTTAACATAGCAAATAAAATATATCCTGAATACAGAAACTTCATTCACATCCCTTCAGGTGGAGAAAAATATTCATTAAAAGATAAGATAAAGGAAAAAGTACTGTTTTACACTTTAGACAATTATTGGAAAATAAAAAATAATGACGTAAAAAGACATGAAAAAGCCTTAAGAACTTTTCATCCAGTAATGGGTTTTAGGCCTAGAAGAGGGGTATATTCTTTATTTAAAAATTCATAATCTTTATAAAACAAATAAAGTTCTCAATTATTTAAGGGCCCTTGGTCTAGTGGCTATGATATCTCGTTTACACCGAGAAGGTCCCCGGTTCGACTCCGGGAGGGCCCATTAATTTCTTAGAAAAGTATTTAAAAAACTAAATTAAGAAGAATTATTATGGAAAAAAACAAGACTTTCAGCTTTATAAAAAAACATTACAAAAAAATATTCAATCAATACGTACTAGCACTAATCCTTATAATAATAGTGTTCTCATTATTCTTTAATCTCTACACATCTTCCCTACCAGGCAACATAGTATTACAACTTGAAGATTCCAGAGTGGATTCTGGAGAATCCACGAATTTAAGAATAGCAGTCTCTAACATGGGAGAAGAGCCTTTAGTAGGAACTTTGAATGTGAGTATTGATCATCCTGAAAACATAAACATGTCTATACAAGAGGATCGTTTAACTGTCAATCTTTTACCTGGTGAAAGAGTTGAGAGAATAGCCAGTATAAAAGCGGTTAGTAAAGCATACAGGACGGATTATGAAATAAAAGTTTATTTGATAAGTAATAACACTGTTGTTGATGAAGAATCTATAATACTTAGTGTTAGGCGTTAAAGAAAATACAACATTACAGGTAACATAATACAACTCATTAATATATTTCTAGGCAAACCTTTAAGATTAACATAAAGACCTATAACCGTACTTAAAAATAAAACAAACAATCCTTTATAAGAAGAAAGTACAAAAGTCATCAATATAATAAGAACAACCACGCCATAAACAATTTTTTCATAACTAAAAGAACCAATCTTCTTAGAAAAAAACACACTCAAATATTTAGCAAGAAAAACAGAAGAACCAGCAGCCACCAAGCTAGGAATAACCATTAATAAAACAGGAGGATCATTAATTAACTGCTGAATAGCCACTATACTACCATTACGAGCCTTACCAATAACATTCAAAGCAGCAATACTCATAAAAAAATTAACAGTACTAATACTACCAATAAGAACCAAAAACTGTTCCCGATCATTCTCTTTCTTAAACAAACTACTAATAGCAGCCGCGGAACTACTACCCAAACCAGGCAACACAGCGGTTATAAAACCACTAACACTCCCCAAACTCACAGAAGAACCAATATTACTAACTGAAAAAGAAACTTTTTTTTGCTCAGGAAAACCACTAACAGACTTTAAAGAAAAAATCAAAGTAGACAATCCAAACAAACCAGAAAGCAAAGGAAACAAAGGCTCACTCATACCAGAATCCAAAACCAAATAACCCAAAAAACCAGAACAAACATAAGCAAAAAAACCAACCACTACATTCCCACTCCTAACTATTAAAAAAATACCAACTATAAACAATAACTCCCCAATATAAGTTTCTACCAAACCATAACCATAAAGAATAACAAACTCCAACAAAGGATAAAGCAAAAAACAAGCCACTAAACCCAACAAAGAACCAGTAAGTGTAAGCTTAACAGCTTCAACACCCTTTCCCTCCATCAACAAAGCATGACCTGGCAAAACACTCAAAGCAGTACTAGGCTCAGGCGCTCCTAAGAAAATACTAGGTATAACATTCAAAAAACTATGTGTAATGCTCAAACTAATTATAAAAACTAATACGAACTCTAAACCTACAAAATTAAGCAAATAACTAGAGAAGCTCACCGTTGTGAGTGCGATTAGATTAACATGCACACCAGGAATAAGGCCTGTAAAACAACCTCCTAATATTCCTATTATTAAACCTAGAAGCACGTCCAAATACATATATAATTAGGTTTATATTTAATCTTAATAATTTTTAACTAGTAAAAAACCGGAAATCATCCTATGTAATAAGTCATTTAATAAAAAATAATAATCCTCTTTTTTTTTAACAATACTTCTCAAAAGCCTTTACTAATTCATCCTTAACATCAAAAGGATCTCTTCCATTAATATCTTTCCGCTGAAGCATAAACAAAACCTGCTCTCCCTTCATTAAACTAATAGCAGGGCTACTAGGAGGATAACCAGCTTTGTTAAAATACTCCCTGATCTTATTAGTGGCTTTAGTATCGACACCTGCGAAAACAGTGAATAAATTCTTAGGAGCCTTACCATGCTTTACAGCTTCTAAAACCGCTGGTCTCATACTACTAGCGGCGCAGCCACAAACAGTATTAACAGCAACTAAAGAAATCTCGTCTTTATTAACTAAATCCTGAACTTCTTTTTCTGTTAATAATTCTTCAAAGCCCTTACTTGTCAACTCTTCCTTCATTGGTTTATACATTTCTTCAGGATACATAATTCCACCTCTTTATGAGCACCCAGTGGTTGCTCCACAATCATCACAGACCATACAATTACCGTTTCTTCTGAGTTTCATAGATCCGCATTGTTTACATTGTTCTCCACTATAACCTTTACTTTTAGCTTCGAAAATCTTCGAATCTCTTTCTGAAAATCTTAATTGTTTATCTTTTACAGGTTGTTGTTCTTGTTTCGTGTCTTTTTCTTTATTATCCATGGACTCCATGGTTTTGACATGTATAAAATCTGTTCTTCCCAAGTATTCGTAGCCAAGGCTTCTAAAAACATAATCTACTATTGAAGTACTGTTTTTAATAGCTGGGTGGCCTGTTACTGCTCCGCTAGGTTCAAATCTTGTAAACGTAAATGTATCTACGAATTCAGCTAGTGGAACTCCGTACTGTAAACCTTTACTTATGGCTACTGCGAAGCAATTAAGTAAAGCTCCATAACTGGCTCCTTCTTTATACGTGTCTAAGAATATTTCTCCTAGGCTTCCATCTTCAAACTCTCCTGTTTTTATGAAGACTTTTTGTCCTCCGATTTTTGCTTCTTGTACAAATCCGTATCTTTTATTAGGAAGTTTCTTTTTCTTAATTTGTGTTTTAATAACTTCTTGTACTTTTTCAGGAGTTACTGATTCATCAATATCTTCTTGTTCGTCAAGCAATAATAATTCTGCTTCTTCCTCGCTACTAGTATTAAGTGGCTGGCTTAGTTTACTTCCGTCTCTGTAAAGAGCTACTGCTTTTATCATTAACTTCCAAGATTTTTTATAAGCATCATCAACTTCTTTTATGCTAGCTTCAGAATCCATATTGATAGTTTTGCTTATAGCTCCGCTAATAAAAGGCTGGACAGCAGCCATCATCTTAATATGTCCTTTGTAATCAATAAATCTTGTTCCTTTTTTACCGCATTTATTAGCACAATCAAATATGGATAAGTGTTCATCCTTTAAATTAGGAGCTCCTTCTAGAGTCATAGTTCCGCATATGTACTCTTCAGCTTCTGCAATTTCTTGTTTACTATAACCTAAAGCTTCTAAAATGTTCAATTCAGGATTTGATAATTGCTCGTCTGTGAATCCAAGATCTTTCAAGAAATCTTCTCCCAATGACCATTTGTTAAAAGCGAATTTCAGTTCAAAACTAGTCGGTAATTGTTGTTTTATAGCTTCTATTTTTTCATCTGTAAATCCTTTTTCTTTCAGACTTTTAATATTAACATGAGGACTGTTTTCTAACTCGCCCTTACCAGTTGCGTATTCAACTATTTCTTTTATTTCATCGCTTTTGTAATTCAAATTTCTTAAAGCAGCCGGAACACTTTGATTAACTATCTTAAAATAACCTCCTCCTGCTAATTTCTTAAACTTAACTAATGCAAAATCAGGTTCCACTCCTGTAGTATCACAATCCATTATTAATCCAATAGTGCCTGTAGGTGCGATTACAGTTACCTGAGCGTTTCTATAACCATATTCTTTCCCTAGCTCTAACGCTTTATCCCAACTATCTTTAGCAGCCTCGCTTAGATAATCAGGACAATTATTGTGGTTTATACCTACTGGTTTAATAGTTAAGCTCTCATATTCAGAAGGACTTTCATTATGAGCTGCTCTTCTATGATTCCTAATAACTCTAAGCATGTGTTCTTTATTAGCTTTATATCTTTTAAAAGGCCCTTTTATCTTTGCTAATTCAGCACTCGTAGCGTAACTTTCACCACCCATTATGGCTGATAAAGCTCCACTTATAGCTCTTCCTTGTTCTGAATCATACGCGTGACCTGTAGTCATGAGCAAACTTCCTATGTTTGCAAATCCTAAGCCAAGAGTTCTATAGTTATAACTCTTCCTAGCTATTTCTTTACTAGGGAACTGAGCCATTAAAACACTTATTTCAAGTATAACAGTCCATGTCCTTATAGCGTGTCTGTATTTTTCCACATCTACTCTGTTTTGTTTCCTATCATAAAACTTAAGCAAATTAATACTTGCTAAATTACATGCTGTATCATCTAAAAACATGTATTCGCTACAAGGATTACTTCCGTTAATCCTGCCGTCTTCCGGACAAGTATGCCATTCATTTATTGTAGTATCGTACTGAACTCCCGGATCCGCGCTGGACCATGCTGAGTAATTTATCTTATTCCATAATTCTTCAGAATTAACTTTTTTCATTACGCTTCCATCAGTTCTAGATGTTAATTCCCAATCTTCACCTCTTTGTAATTTTTCAAAGAAACTGTTAGGTATCCTAATAGAATTATTACTGTTTTGTCCACTAACTGTTTGGTATGCTTCAGACTCGTAATGAGTATCCATTACTACAAAATCTATATTTGTCTTACCTTGCTTTACTAACTGCAAAACTCTTTGCACATAATTCACAGGTATGTTTTTACTGAGTGCTTTCTTAACTTCCTTTCTTAACTCTTGATTCTCCTTAAGATTAGTACTCTTGTGTTTTACTGCCACTTCCATTATCTTATTAAGATGTGTTTTAGCATTCATACTCCCACTTACTAAAGCAGCTACTTTTTGTTCCTCTTTAACTTTCCATTCTATAAATTCTTCAACGTCTGGATGATCCAAATCTAACGTCACCATCTTAGCAGCTCTCCTAGTTGTTCCTCCGCTCTTTATAGCTCCTGCTGCTCTATCGAATATGTGTAAGAAAGACATTAGTCCAGAGCTTGCTCCTCCCCCGCTTAGTTTTTCTCCACGAGCTCTTATTTTAGAAAAATTTGTTCCTGTTCCACTACCGTATTTGAAGATCCTTGCTTCTCTAGTTGCTAAGTCAAAAATTCCTCCATCGTTAACCAAATCATCTTTAACGCTTTGAATAAAACATGCGTGAGGTTGAGGTCTTGTATATGCATCTTCTGAAGATTTTAACTCTCCTGTTTCTGGATCAACATAATAATGCCCTTGTGACTCTCCTTTGATCCCATATACTTCTGAAAGTCCTGTGTTGAACCATTGTGGACTATTAGGTGCCACCATCTGGTTTATTATCATATATACTGTTTCTTCGTAAAATATTTGTGCGTCTTTCTCTGTTTTGAAATAATCGTGTTTCTCTCCCCATGACTTCCAGCATTGTGCTAATCTGTGAGCTACTTGTTTAATACTTTTTTCTGAACCCAATACTGGCTTCCCATCTTCATCGTATAATGGTTTGCCATGTTCGTCTTTTTGAGGCACTCCTTTTTTTCTTATGTATTTTTGAGCTAGTATGTCTGTTGCCACTTGACTCCATCTTTTAGGAACTTCTATATCATTCATTTCATATAATTTTGATCCGTCAGGGTTTTTAATAATGGAACTTCTTTTTTCGTATTCAAACATTTCATAAGGTGTTTTATCTTCTGTTGTAAATATTCTCTTAAATTCTAATCCTTTTTTTTCTTGTTTGTAACTTTCCATTATTTATCTCCTCCTAGTCTTCAATATTTCAAGTTCTTTTTCAAATGACTTAACGTCTTGGAATTCTCTATACACTGATGCGAATCTTATGTATGCTACCAAATCTGTTTTCTTCAGTTCTTTCATTACGTACTCTCCTATTTTCATAGTTGGTATTTCTTTTTCCATTGATTCTCTTAGTTTTTTTTCTATTTTGCTTGCTATTTCTTCCATTTGTTGTTGGCTTACAGGTCTTTTTTGGCAGGCTAGTTCCATGCTTCTAATAATTTTTTGTCTGTCGAATAATGCTCTTTGTCCGTTTTTCTTCACAACTCTCATATTTGATAACTCTACTTGTTCGTATGTTGTGAATCTTCTTTCGCATTTTAGGCATTCTCTTCTTCTTCTGGTTATGTCTTCAGCTGTATCTCTGGTTTCGAGTACTTTTGTTTCTTCATATCCACATATTGCGCATCTCATAAAAAAACCTGTATTTAGTAAGGTTGAAGTGTTAGAAACACTACCCCTAGTGCTTAATTTTAGGTTTCTTATATAAATATTATGCTACTTCATAATATATTTTTTAAAACTAGAAATTATAAAACAACAATTAACATTTGAAAACATTAATAAATAATTAAATAAAAACCAACAATAGGGTGAATTAACAATGGCATTAAAAGAACCAGAAAGTATGGACGAATTATTTTATTTTACAAGGAGAAAACTAGAAAACGACGGATGGGTAAAAGCGTGGGTATACAGACCAAAAGCACCAAGCGGCAAAGGACTACTATCAAAACCAGTAGACGAAAAAACAGGAAAACCCAAAATAAGAAGTAAAATATACGTCGATGACGCAGGAAAAGAATACCCTGTAGAAGAAATAGACCCCACACTAAAACTAGAGGTAAAATACAAATCACCTCATAACGGCGAAGAAGGAGAAACAACAATTCCTTACAAAAGAAAAACATTCCAAGGAGTACCAGCATTCGTATTCGAAGACTCTGAAGGAAACAAAATACCTATAACCAAGAAGATGAAACAACCAAAAAAGAAAAAATGAAATACTTAGTAACAAGCGCATTACCATACGTAAACAACATACCACACCTAGGCAACTTAATACCGGTAATAAGCGCGGACATATACACAAGATACTTAAGATTAAAAGGTGAAAAAGTACTAAGTGTATTAGGAACAGACGAGCACGGAACAACAACAGAAACCATAGCACTAAAAAATAACGTAACAGAAAAAGAAATAGTAGACAAATACTTCAAAATACACAAAGAAATATACGAATGGTTCAACTGTGATTATGACTGCTTCGGCCGAACAAGCAACAACGAAACCAAAGAAACAGTACAAGAAATATTTCTAAAACTAAAAGAAAACAATTACTTACAAGAACAAGAAATAAAACAATACTATGATGAAAAAGCAAAAAGATTCTTATCCGACAGATTCATAGAAGGAACATGCCCTCATTGCAAATACGAAGAAGCAAGAGGAGATCAATGCGATGCATGCCAAAAACTACTAAACCCCACGGACTTAATAAAACCAAAAAGCAAGTTATCTGACGCCGAACCAGTATTAAAAAAAACAAAACATTACTACTTAAAACTAAACGAGTTACAAAGAGAACTAGAAAAAATAAACAAAGAAGAATGGACAGAAAACGCGAAGTCAGTAACAAAAGCATGGTTTAAAGAAGGACTAAAACCAAGAGCAATAACCAGAGACTTAAAATGGGGAATACCAGTACCTGAAAAAGGATATGAAAATAAAGTTTTCTACGTATGGTTTGACGCGCCAATAGGATATATAGGTATAACTAAAGAGAAAAGAAAAGATTGGGAAGACTGGTGGTTCGGAAAAGACGTTAAGCTAATACAATTCATGGGTAAAGACAACATACCTTTCCACAGCATAATGTTCCCTGCCAGCTTAATAGGAAGAAAAAAAGGTTTTAAAATAGTAGATGTAATAGACGCAAACGAATACATAAATTACGAAAATACAAAATTCAGCAAAAGCAGAGGCATAGGTGTATTCGGTGATAATGCTAAAGAAACAGGAATAGAAGCAGACATATGGAGATATTATTTAACAATCAACAGACCTGAAACAAGTGACACCACATTCACCTGGGAAGATTTACAAGACAAAAACAATAATGAATTACTAGGAAACCTAGGTAACTTAGTAAATAGAACTCTCTCTTTCATAAAAAGAAATTTCAATTCAAAAACCGGTCGTTTAAAAGAAAAACCAGAATTAGAAGTGCAAGAAGTATTAGAGCTTTACAAAAAAAGAAACTTTAAAGAAGCACTAAAAAAAATAATGCACCTAAGCAAAAAAGCAAATAACGAATTCCAAACAAGAGAACCTTGGAAAACCAAAAATGAAGACCCAGAAAAATGCTTAGCCGACCTAACCCTAATACACAACCTCATTAAAAAAATAACTGTATTAATACAACCAATAATGCCTAACAAAGCTGACGAGATAATGACTCAGTTAGGCTTAGAAAAAAAATATGACTTAGAAGTCTTAAAAAAAGACTATGAAGAAATAAAAATAGGAAAACCCAAAGCATTATTTAAAAAAATAGAAACTATTAACGAACTAAAAAACAAATATTCTCCTAAGAAAAAATGTCCTTTAAAAATAAAAGTAGGCAAGATAACAAATATTAAAAAACACCCTGAAGCAGACAAACTATACATAGAACAAGTAGATATAGGAGATAAAAAAATACAGATTATTAGTGGATTAGTAGAACATTACGAACCTAAAAACTTACTAAACAAAAAAATACTAGTGGTTGAAAATCTCAAGCCTGCCAAGATACGCGGAGAGAAAAGCGAAGGCATGTTACTCGCTGTTCAAGAAAAAGAAAAAGTAGGTGTTTTAGAAAGCTCTGAAGACATAGGAAACATTATAGAATTTGAAGGTTACGAAGAAACAAATCAAGAAATTATTGACATAAAAGAATTTCAAAAAATCAAATTATTCGCTAAAAAAAACAAATTATACTTAAACGAGGCTAAATCATCGCAAAATATAAAAATAGACAAAGAAATAAAAGGAGTAGTTAAATAAAACAGAGAGTGTGAGGACTAATTAAGAAAAAAGTGATAAACAATAAAATTTTACTTTTAATTCTAGTATTACCTTTATTATTAGGATTTAGCTTTGAGAGTGTAGACCTAAAATTCAATGGTAACAGTGTAGAATACATCTCACAAGATCATCCGCCTATGTCCGCCTTCCTAATAGTTTCTTTTGAAGGAGATTATGAAGTCAGAGCCAGTGATGTATCCTCTGTATTTCTCTACGGCAGCTTAAGTCTTCCTAACTGTGATACGGAAGACGACGTAACAACGTGCAGATCTAGCATGGCTCCTTTAAGAATAAATCTTGAAAACCCAGAAATAGAATTTGAAATAACTAACGAAACACACACAGAAACATTAAGGCACACATTAGGAATAAGTTTTTATAACGCCGAGCCAGAAGTAGAAAGCATAACAATAAACGGCTGTGAAGAAGACTGCTTCGTCACACCAGAATTATTAACTCCTGTCGAAGTAGTTTTTAGAGGCTCAACAGTAGGTTTTGATAATTCCAGAGTCGCAATTGCCACGCCAGGTGTCAATCCTAGAGGAGGTGTTTGTCAAGGATCAACATGTCAATTCTATATAAGACCTGATTGTGTCAGTGGCAATGTACAAAGAATAACACTACCCTCTTTTTTTAACGGCTTAAGAACAAATATGGACGACGCGGGTAACTTAGTAGACCTGAATTTTGAAAAAGAATACACTTGTGACGATGAACCTCCTGTAATAGAATCAGTAGAATTCTACGCGGAAGACGGAACCGATATAATAGCAATCAATGACAGATTCTACGCAAGAATAAACGTCACTGAAGAATGGAGTAACAGACTAAACATAACTATAGACACGACATCATTAGGAGGAGGAACCGCGAATACAATATGCACATCATCAGACCAACACTTTTCATGCCCTGTACAACTAAGAGCAAGCGTTACGAGATCAGGCGACTACGAACTACCTATTACGGTAACTGACGCCGCAGGCAACCAAGACTCAAACACCAGTTCAGTATTCATATACGGAACAGATGATACAAGACCTGACTTTTGGTCAAACCCAAGCTTAACCCTAAGCAGTAATTACATCAACACAGACAACTTAATATTCAGCAGAGAAATCTTTTCCACATTAAAATTAGAAGGGCCTAGCGACGTATCTTTACTAGACGCGAAACTAGGCAGTTGTAAACCTCAAGACGAAAACTCAGGCAGGGACGGCATGATATCAAATTTCAGGGTTTTAACAGTAGACCAAGACACCATATACTTCAAATTCACAATGAGACAAGCAGGTAGAGGGGATACCAATATATATGCTGATTTCTTAGCAGGAGGAGCTCATAGTTCTGGACGTATAATATTTGACTGTGAAGCCGAACTTTATTCTAGAGACCAAAGCACTATTTATCGTATTCCTGAAAAAGAAAATTTCACTGTCCGTATAAACTTAGAAAGAGGAGAACATTTAGGTAATAAGATTCAAGAAGAAATTGAGCATAGTGAGCGTAGAGTTAGTAATTGGGCTTCACTAGCAACTACTATTGATATTTTAGAATTAACTGCTGGTAAACTTTGTGAGTCTGCTAGAGCGGCGAATACAGCTGCGGCGGGATTAAGCACTGCCACTGCAGGTGTTAGTTTTGCTGCACAAGTTTATACGCCTTTAGAACCTACTGCTCAAACAATGAGTGCTGGAGCTTCTCGTACTGTTGAGTTCACTGAAAGATATAGTGGATTTGTTAATACTCTTTGTAGAGCTTATAGTTGTCAGCCTCCAGGACCGGTAGCTGCTGTTTTAGGAGCTCCTGATGACTTATTAGATAATATCCCTGGTGGTAATTACGTAACTGAAACATTCGGAATGGATAGCATGATGTCAGCAATGAACCCTTACAATAGCGAGTTAGTTGCTATGGCTTTTAGTTGTATGCCTGCTATAAGGCATCATATCACTGAACGTATGAGTATAGAATGTTCTTATCAAGAATGCTTATCAGCAGGTGTGGGCTTAATGGGACAGTCAGTAAGTACCTGTAGAGAACAAAAAAGTTATAGTCATTGTGTTAGGAATACTGATAGCATAACTAAAGCTTTACCTCCTGTTGCTTTTTTAGATGAGGTTAATAACAGGCTTAACATGTTAGCTAACGATCCTATAGCCGCGGGTACTTTCTTAACAACTCAACTTTGTGGCGTTTTAGGTTCTTTCTCAAGCATACAAGGTATTGTTTATTATCCTTGTGCGACTTTGGCAAAAATACAAAAAGCAGGGGAATTTAAAAACGACCTTGATCACATAATGCAATTCGCTAGTTTTAACATAGGAGGCGTGGGTATGAGACCTCCTAATTGTGAAAGCATAGAAGAATTTATCGATCCGGACTCTAAATTCTGGGTGTATGGTCAACAAGAAGCTTTAGAAGATATTCAAGATCCTAATACTATGTCTGGAAATCTTTATCCTACAACGCACGGAACTTGGTTGCATGATCAAGGCTTTTCCGTAGTTGAAAGAAGGGATGGTAGAGGTTTTGTTTATACTGATGCCCGACCTGCTCTTGATGCTGATGGTAGGTTAGATCCTGACAGAATAGGTTATATAGGTATTTACGTAGGTGATGGTACTAATGCTGCAAGATATGTTGGTACAGCTTCAAGCATAGCTGACAGGTACGGAGTGGACAGAGGGGATGGTACTGATCAAAGAGGGGATAGGAATGTTGAGGCTTCTTCTGAAATTAACTGGTTAGATTTTGATAAGTTTGCAGAAGGTCTTCAGAATAGAGAAGAAGGTGGTCTAGGCGGATTTAGCTTATTAGAAGGTGATTATGACGAAGATGGTAATTTCGTAATTGATTCTTCAGTGCCTAGTGATTTCATACTACCTCCTGAGGCTTTTAGGCAAGGTTTATACGGTGCTCTTGTAAGTGAAAGGGCTGATAGGACTTATAAGAATAATTTAATTGATATAATGGGTCATGATAGGGGTGTTCGATATTATAATGCTCAGAATAAATATGAATCTCAGAGAAGAAATGATATGGATGAATTTGATCGTTTAGTTAATGAATATAATGAGGTTGATGCTAGAAGTCTGGCTTTACAAAATGAATACAGAGACTTTGAAGAAGGTCCTAGAGGAGTTAATAGAATTGCTAAACAACGGTTAGAGTCTAGAATTGAACAAGAGCATGCTGAGAGGAATAGGATTTTAGAGCGATTTGCAGAATTAGGTATAGATTACGAAGATGTTAGAACCGGCAGAGTTACTAGAGAAGACGCGGTATCAGAAGAAACTAAGGAAGCAAGAGAAGAAATGGAAGATATTTTAAAAGATTATAGACGTGAAGCAACTTGGAATCAGTTTTATGGTGGTTATGGCGCGACTATGAGGAGTGCTTGGAATAATGCTTTCGTAGTTTCTAATATGAGGAATATATTTGGTATACAGCTTTGGAGAGAGAGGATGTGGGTTCCTGATTGGGCTGAGGATTTAATGCGTAGTTTTGATAATTTTTTAGATCATGTTACTCTTAATACTTATTGTGAGAAGTCTAGATTAGGTAATGTTGATTCTTCTTCTGGATTTGTGGGTATTAGTGATGGTATTTCTGGTGTTCAAGCAGGTGCGCATATAAATGCTAGGGGTGCTCGTCATTTAGAAGATGATTATAATTATATGTATTGGGTTAGTGGTGGTGTTAAAGCTCAGGACTTAAGTGTTTGTGAGGATGATGAGTTCGTGGGTGGTGTTAGGCTTTCTTCTAGTGTTGGTCCTGATGTTGATCTTAATGTTGATTTTAGTGATTGGTGTAGTGATGGTAATCTTATTAGTATTACTTTCAGGGTTATTATGCGTGGTTCTGGAGTTCCTGATACTGATGTTACTAATGATTTGTTTGATGTTGGTGTTGTTGTTTTAGAGCCTGGTAAGGTGTTTCCTTTTAGTGGTAGTCAGACTAGGGTTTTGAAATCTGAGTATGAGTTTGATACTGTTTGTATTGATTTTGGTTTGGATGAGGATGAGTTAAGGGTTTATTATGATGTTATTAGGGGTTTGGATGATGGTATGCTTTGTAGTAGTGTTAAGTTTGAGAGGACGGGTGTTAGAAGATGAGAAATGATAAAAAGGGCCAGGTTACTTTGTTTGTAATATTGGGTTTAGTTGTTTTCCTTATGGTTTTCATTACTGTTTATTTGAATGTTCAGGATGAGCAGGAATTAGTTGATGAAGAGTTGGTTGTTATTGATGATGCTAGGTTGCGTCCTGTTGTTGAGCAGGTTGAGTATTGCTTGGGTTTTTTGGCTAGGGAGGCTTTAGAAGATTTAGGTGTTCGTGGTGGTTTTTTGGATGTTAATCCGGATGCTTACATTTTTGGTTCTGAGCCTGGTTATATTAATAATGCTTTAGAATTGTTTCCTGGTAGTGGTTTGGTTTTGCCTTATTGGTATGGTATTCAGGATGGTCCTGGTTGTGTTAATTGTGATTTTTATATTAATAGGCCTGTTTTGGATGCGCCTGTTAGTAGTTCTATTAGGGGTCAGGTTGAGAATTATGTTGAGGATAATTTGGTAAGTTGTGTTAATTTTGATATTTTTGAGGATACTTTAGAAATTAATTTTGGTGAGCCTTTTGTCGTGTTGAGTTTTGAAGATGGTTTGACTATTCCTGGTGTTGAGTGGTCTTTAAATGTTTCTCCTAGGGGGGAGGATGTTTTTTATGGTTTGGAATATTTTGAGTACGAGTTGGATATTGCTATGAAAGAAATTTATGAGATTGCTTCTTTTTTATTGAATAATCTTATTATTGTTGATGGTTTATTGGATGATTTTGCTATTGATGTTAGTGATTACATGGCTAGTCAGGGTAGGAGTGGGGATGTTCCTCCTAGGAGTGGTGGTGTTGAGTATGAGTTTGGGGCGCCTACTATTTGGTTGCGTTCTGATGTTGAGCGTATTATGAGTCAGGCTTTGGCTGAGAATATTCATTATATTCAGATTATTGGTTCTAGGGATCATTTTATTGCTCATAATACTGGTAACTTCTTTTTAGATTCTTTTATTGGTGGCTTGGCTAGGTCTATTCCTTCTAATTCTGAGTTAGTTAATACTAGGATTACTTTTAATTATCTTGATCGTTGGCCTTTATTTTTAAGAGTTAATCCGAGTAGTGGTGAAGTTATAATGCCTGCTTCTCATTCTGTGCCTATGATTAGTTTTTTACCTATGACTCTTATGGATTATGATTTTAGTTATGATTTGTCTTTTCCTGTATTGGTTACTTTAGAGAATAATGCTGCTTTTGGTGGTGAGGGTTATTTATTCCAGTTCGTTGCTGAATCTAATATAAGGTTTTCTAGCAGGTATTCTGATAACATCACTATTGAGTCTATAGATGATGGTGGTTTTGGTTATGGTGATCCTTTATACATGGATATCCCTGTTACCGTAGAGGTTTTTGATGCTTTAACGGGTTTGCCTTTGGAAGGTATCACTGTAGGTTATGATTGTGCTGGTGATGTTGTTGTTATGGGTGAATCTGAGATGAGGGATGGTAGTGCTTTGGTAGAGTATGAATTAGGAACTTGTTTAATTGGTAATTTTGATATTTTCGAATTAGATTTTTATGCTGAAAGTTATTTCGAGTCTATTCTTGAAGGTGAAGAGTATTATATTGAATTAGCTGTTTATCCTTTGCAGGATGTTGAGGTTAGTGTTGCTAAGAAATTATTGTTAAAAGAAAGAGTTTCTGGTGTAGATACTTTTACTTTGGGTGCTAGTACTATTTTGCCTGAGCTTGAGGAAGAAATTATTCTTGTTTTGATGAATAATGAGAATCCTGACTTTTTAAGAACTCTTCATTTTAATTATGAAAATGAATACACTGACGAAATTGATTTATTGCCTGGTAGTTATGATATCATGTTATTATCTAATTTGTTCAGGGAAGAAAACTTCACGACTTTAGAAGAAGAAGTTTGTTGGGATAATCAGCCTTGGTGGCCTTTTGGTGGTGAAGAATGTGAAACTATTGATGGTGTAGATCTTGGTAATATTACTATTGTTGGTTATCTTGATTTAAGTGGTGATTATGCTGTTGAAATAAATCAGGGTAATATCTCTACGGGTCATTTAACTTTTGTTTATCCGGGTATTGATTATGGCCAGATAGTTCATACTAGGGATTTGGATTTATTAGGTAAGTTATTCGAAGTTAACACTTTATTCGATTTAAAAGAAGAACCTGATTTATTAGGTTTGGAAACTAACTAATTATTTTTTTTTATGCTTTTTTTTACCAAAATATTTATATTAAACAAGTACCATCTTTTATTTTATGGATGATCAGAAAAAGTTAGAAGGGATTAAGAAGAATATTGATGTTTTTAAAGAAAGTGTTCTTGAGAAGTTTGAGGATTACATACAAGGTATAACTTTGTTGCCTCCTGGTAAGGATAAGGACGTTATTAATTTGTTATTAATGATTGATGATAGTGATAGTAAGAAGATGTCTAAGGTTGAGTTGAAAGAGAAGCTTACTAGGGTTATTGAGGATATTGCTAAGAAGAGTAAAGCTGATATAAAGCCTGAGATCGTGCTTAATAGTGATTTTTTAGAAGATAGTTATGATAATAAGCATGAGATTACGGATAAGATTACTAATTCTGCTATTGTTTATGATAAGGGTATGCTTTCCGCGATTAAGGTTAGTAGTATTCATAAGAGTATGGTTTTGGAGCGTTTTGAGAAGTATATTGTTAGTTATGTCGTGGGTGGTAGTGTTATAACTTCTAAGTCTAGTCCTGATAGTGATATTGATTCTTTTGTGATAATTGATGATACTGATGTTAAAAAAATGACTCGGGCTGAGTTGAAGGATAAGCTTAGGGGTATTATTAGTAGTATGAGTTATGAGGCTAGGCAACAGGCTGGTATTCAGAGGGATTTTCATGTTCAGGTTTATATCTTGACTGATTTCTGGGAGAATCTTAAGGATGCTAATCCTGTTATTTTTACTTTTATCAGGGATGGTGTTCCTTTGTATGACCGGGGTGTTTTTATGCCTTGGAAGCACTTGTTATTGATGGGTAAGGTTAAGCCTAGTCCTGAGGCTATTGATATGCTTATGACTACTGGTGAGCAAATGCTTCAGCGTATTGATCAGAAGCTTAAAGAGATTGGCTTGGAGGATTTCTTTTGGACTACTATTACTAGTAGTCAGGCTGCGATTATGCTTTATGGTTTGCCTCCGCCTGTTCCTAAGGAGACTGCTAGTTTGATGCGTGATTTGTTTGTTAAGAAGGAGAAGATGATTGATGATAAGCATGTGAGGACTTTTGAGAAGGTTATGAAGCTTAGGAAGAGTATTGAGCGTAATACTAAGACTAAGGTGTCTGGTAAGGAGATTGATGAGTTGTATGCTGATTGTCATGAGTATTTGAAGGCTATGAAGGTTTTGTTTGAGAAGATTGAGGTTCAGAAGTCTGAGGAGAATATTTCTAAGGTTAGTCAGGATTTGGATAATGTTTTGATTGAGTTGAGGAAGACTTTTGGTATTGGTAAGGACGTGGGTGTTGTTGAGGTTTTGAAGCAGTTGGAGCGTGAGAATAAAATCCCTATGGGTGTTGGTAGTCATTATGCTGATTTTTGTAAGATGAGAGATGCTTATGTGAAGAAGAAAGTTATTAAGAAAGAGATTGATAAGGCTATTGGTTTGGGCAGGATTATCATTAGGCATTTGGTTGATAGTATTCATAGGCGTAAGAGTTTAGACGTTGCGGGTTCCAAAGTCAGGATTAAGAAGGATGATTTAGTTGCGGAAATGGTATTTTCTAAGGAGGGTGTTGTTTTGTTTAAAGATTTGGAGAATCCTGGTGAGGTATTATTTTTTAAGAAGGGTAAGGCTGGTTATTTGAAGCCTAAAAAGATTAGTCAGGATAAGGCTCATGAGTATGTTGATTTGGTTAGTGGTGTTAATTTAACTAGTGGTTTGTATAAGTTGTTAGTGGAGGTATACGGGGAGGGTTTTGATATTCTCTTCTAAAGGAAAATGATAGATAGGTATAAGGTGTATCAGTTAATGACTCATAATCCTGTTGTTATGGGTAGTGGTAAGACGATTAAGGAAGCTGCTTTGGCTATGAAAGAAAAAGGCACTGGTAGTGTTTTGATTGTTGAGGATAATAAGTTAAAGGGTTTGTTGACTGAGAAGGATGTTATGTATAAAGTCACTGCTTTTGATAAGAAGCCTAGTGAAGTCTTGGTTGATGATGTAATGACTGTTGAGAAAAACGTGGTTAGTATTGAAAGTACTAAGTCTATTTATGATGCTATGGTTTTGATGAATAATGATGGTGTAAGAAGGCTTCCTGTGGTTGATGGTGGTGTTTTGAAAGGTATTATTACTGCTAAGGATATTCTTAAGGTTGAGCCTGAGTTGTTTGATACTGTTGTTGATAATTATAGGCTTCGTGAAGAAGATCGTAAGAAAGAATTTTTTTAAAAGTTTTTTTGTAATTCTTTGTTTTTCTTTTTTAGTTCTTTAATTGCTTTGTTTAGGGAGTTAGTTGGTTCTTTTGCTTTTAAGAAGAATTTTGGAACTCCTACTAATGGATGGCTTATTGTGTAGCTTGCTACGTCTACGTCTTTGTCGTTTCTTAGTTCGTCTTTCAGATAATTACAAAATGTGTGATTCGTGTTTTTTAGTTCGAATACTAATTTGTCTTTTTGTTTTTCTAGAACGTTAATTTCCATCATTATTGAGGGTATAAATGTTTTATTTATAAAAGTTTTTATTATATTCGTATTTTTGCTTTTGGTTTAAAAGAAATATTTATATAAGAGTCGCATATTTTTATTATAACATTTTTTGGGGGTGTTTCAAGATTAACATATTAAATTCAAAAAAACATTTGGATTCTTTAAAGCAAGGTTTAAAACTTGCTTTTAGTGATATTAAAACAGAGTTTAATGAACACCTTGAAACTATTAATCAAAATACTTCTGAGATTCAGGCCGTGTATGAGTACGTTGCTGAGGTTGAGGGTAAGATTGATAAGTTAAGTGAGAGGTTGGATGAGTTGCAGATGGCTTTGAATCCTGATATGTCTTATGATCAGTTTGATGTTGAGTTGACTCATAGGGAGCAGGAGACTTTTATGGTTTTATATGCTGAGAGGGAGTTGTTGTCTTCTCAGGAGATTGCTAGGCGTCTTGGTTTCACTGAAGAAATGGTTAATCGTTACGTTTTTAATTTGATAAGTAAAGGCATACCTGTTATTAGGGATTATGATAATGGCGTGTTGACTTTAAGGTTGGATAATCGTTTTAAGGATTTGCAGGCGCGTAAAAATGTTCTTAAGATTAATGAGAGTGTTAATAAGCAGTTAATGTCTGACAACATACTATGATTTATTAACAATAACTTTAAATATTATTAACTTATTCTTTTTTTTCTCGGAAATGGTTCATGCAAATAAAACTATAGGATTTGTAGGTTTTGATATTTACAGATTATCTTTTTTAATAATAGGCAGTATTATTTTAGTACTGATTTGGAATTTTTTAGCTCCTCTAATAATAATATCTGCTTTAACTTACATGGTTTATAGGTTTTCTCGTTTAGCCCTTGGCGGCTTTAGTTGTGCTCATTGTTACTTTCATTTTTTATTATCTTTATTTTTATTCATATTCTCATTTGGCGCTCTAAGTGACGGCTCCTTCATTTTACCTTTAATATTTCTTTGGTTCAGTGGTTTAACAAAAGGTGTGACTAAATGAAATTAATAATTATAACTGGCCAGTTAGGCGCAGGCAAAACCACTATTCTTAACAGCTTAATAGAAACTATATCTTCTAAAGATTACGGTATCATAATAAACGAGTATAGTGCTTCTGGTATTGACAGTGATTTCTTAGGTAAAAAAGGCGTTAATGAATTAAACGACGGCTGTGTATGTTGTAGCAAAGGCGAAGATTTAAAAGATCTTTTAATCAGTATGAAAAACAAAGAATATGTTTTATTAGAAACCACTGGTTTATCCGATTTGAACCAGTTAATTTCCAGGCTAGGAGAATACGGTATAGAAATTGCTAACATAGTTTTAGTAATTGATGGTAAAAGAATAGAAAATTCTGAGTTAAGCAAAAACACAATTAATCAAATAAAAATAAGTCCTACTATTGTTTTAAGCAAATCTGATCTAATAAAAAATGCTAAAGAATACGAATCACTAATTAAAAAAATTAACCCTGGATCAGATGTTTTCAAAACTTCTTTAAAGAAAAAACTAACTTTTAAAGACGTGAATAAAGATTATAAGATTTACAAAAAAAACGAGTTATCCGTTTTTAAAAAATATCTTTACAAATTAATTCCTGAATTAAAACTAAGCAAAGAATCCAGGCATATAAATAGGCAAGGAATAAAATCTTTAGCTTTTAATTTAGGCATTATTGACTTTAAAAAATTTGAGGATTTGCTCAAAAAAAATAAGGATTTAGTCAGGGCTAAAGGTTTTATAAAAACAGATAAAGGGGATTATAAATTCAATTATACTTATGGTTTGTATAGCATCCAAAAAAACGCTAAAAAATTAAATACTTCCAAGCTAGTTTTCATCGGGAAATTCAGGCTTTTTTCTAAAATAAAATTATACTTAAAAGTTTATGATTTAGAGAAAAAGATAAATACTAGTAAAGTCTCTGTTGTACTTAAAGCTTTAACTAACAGGTAATTAAGATTTATGGGATTTATTCAATTTAAAGGTTTTTTAAGTTTTTTAATACTACATGAATTAAAATATAAGGGCTTAGCTGGTGAAGACCTTGCTAAAAAAATTGGTAAGCGTAAAGGTTCTGAGCTCACTCCTGGCACTATTTATCCAGCTCTTAAGAAGTTAAGAATGGGTGGTTATATAAATTATACTAAGCATGGTAGGAGAAAAGTTTATACCCTCACAAATAAAGGTGGTGAAGAATTGGAGAGGCAGTATTTTTTGTTTAGTAAGTATTTTTTAGGTTTAAAAAAACAAATTAGGAAGGATAGGTCTTAGTAAGAAAATGGTGGATGAAGATAGGAAGTTATACGAGGGTGTTGAAAAGGTTAGTAAGGGTTTAGTTGATAGGTTAAGAGCTATAAAAAATGATGGTTATAAACAGGGCTTAAAAGAGGCTAAGAGGGCTAAGAAGCTTAAAGCTATTGTTTTTGGTTTAAAGCATTATAATGACTTGATTTTCCTGGCTTTTGGCGAAACTACTAACGAGGATGATTATGTGAATAACATTTTTTTACAGGGTAAATCTGTTGGTTTCATGGTTGGTTTATTAGATCATCATTTAAGGGTTGTGTTTTCTAATGAGGATGTTTTGTTGTTGTACGGTACCTTGTTTAATAAGATTAAGAATCAGCCTGGATTGTCTAATGGTTATAAGTTTTTGGCTGATAAAATAAAGTCTTTGTCCGAGACTGATGACATGTTTGTTAATCAGAAGTTAACTGTTTTTAAGCAAAGACGTTTATAAAAAAAACACAACTAATTCTTTTGTATTGCAAATCCAATAAATTATTTATTGTAAATCCAATAAATAAAACTATTAATCAAAAATTAAAATATTTAAATAAATATCTTGCTTAATAATTTTAATCAAAAATGAATCGTTTTAAACAAGTAGTTTTGCTTAATAATTACTATCAAAAATTAAAGATTGTCTAAAGGATTTTTTATTTTCTTTTTCTGTTCAGAACTAATGTGGGTATATATTTGAGTAGTTTGCAAATTACTATGTCCTAACAATTCTTGAATCATTCTTATGTCTGTTCCTTCCTCTAAAAGATGGGTTGCGAAACTATGTCTTAAAGTGTGTGGCGTGACTTTTTTATTAATATTGGCTCTTTTAGCAGTATTCCTAATAATTTTTTGAATATTTTTAACACTTAAATTAGTATTTTCTCGTCCAGAAATCACGTATTCAGAATTTTTTTTTAGTTTTTTCAAATCGTTTATTAGGTTGGGAGAGATTATTATTACACGGTCTTTCTTGCCTTTTCCTCCTCTAACCCATGCCGTGTTATTTTCGTATTCTAAGTCGTTCCATTTTAGTTTTATTAGTTCGGATACTCTTAGTCCGGTTGAATATAGGAGTTTTATTATTAGTTTGCTTTTTGTTGTGTGTGCTTTTTCTATTAGTTTTTTTATTTCTTCTTTGTTTAGGACTGTTGGTAGTGATGATTCTATTTTTGGTGTTTTTATGTTTGTGAAGTTTTTTTCTAAAACGTCGTTGTAGTAGAATAGTAGTGCTGATCTTGCTAGGTTTATTGTTCTTGGTGCGTATTTTTTATCTGATATTAGATGTGCGAGGTATGTTTTCAAATCGTTTAGGTTTATGTCTTCTGGTTTTTTTCTTATGTATTTTATTAGGTTTTTGTTGAATTCTAGGTATGTGTTTACTGTTTTTTGTGAGTATCCTCTTAGTTTTAATTCGTTTATTAAGTCTTGCATATGTTGTTTTTTTAGGTGGATTAACTATTTAAAAGTTTCCCTAATGTATATTAGGACCACTCCTGATTGTTTTGTCGTCTATAATGATGTTTAGAATGCCTTGTTTGTATTAGAAAGGCCGGCCTTTTTGAATAAAATAAACACTTCTTATTTGGGCTAATGATAAGCTTCTTCAAATTTAGTAGTGTGTTTTTTCACTTCTTTAGAACTAAATTTATCCACTAAGTTTTTTAAGTAAAGCCTTGATTGGAACATGAGATCGTTTTCGAAAACAATGTTGACTTCTGAATTAGCGTCTTTGATTATGTAGTTTAAGTTGTTAGAGGTTATTTCGTTACCTATTAGTTTACCTGCTTCTAATATTTTAACAGCTTCCCATTTTTTTCTAGAATTTCCACCGTAGACATATATGGTTCCTTTGTCTTCTTCTCCTGATCCGAAAAATGTGCTGAGGCCCGAAGATAGTAGTGCTATGTTTACTCTTTCTTGTAAGGTTGGGGCGTGTTGGTTTTTTCCAGAAAGAATATTCATAGTATACTAATATACTTTTATCTATATAAATTTTATGTAAATAAATTTTAGTTTTTGCTTAATATTTTTAAACAAAACA
>SKFY01000032.1 GCA_007117755.1 Candidatus Woesearchaeota archaeon
GTGTCGTATTTGGAGCAGTTCCATCAACTATTACTTCTCTAACATATGTTTCTGCTTCGAAACCCATCATGTCTTTACAATCAACAGTTAATGTATGATTAGAATCTTCATCGAAGTTCACATCCCAAGTAATGTATGCAGCTCCGTTTCCTTGTTCTGTTCCGCCATCAACTTCAACTCCGTTTCTTTCAAGAGTCCATACACAGTAATCAATACCGCTTTGACAAGTGATTGTTTCATCAGGATTGATATCGCTTGCATTAACAGTTATGTGAGAATCTTGCCTTTTAGCATAAGTATCTCCATCAACTTCTACATTTGTTCCATGTAGCTCTGAAGTTATAACTGGAGCATGATCATCAATAAGAACTATATCGTTGTGCATTCTTGCATCCCCTTGTGATGCATCTTGATAAGAATCTACTGTTTGAACGTACCATTTAATATCACAATAATTTTCAGGATTTGTAGGGGTTGTTGCGTTGAATCTGAATATTTTAGTATCGTTTTCATCGAATCCATCGGTTAAGCCTGATTGTGCAACCCATTGACATGAGTCTGTCGCAATTACTGGGTCAGTGCCAGGTTGGTTTACAGTTTGATAGTTCATATTCCAACCAGTTATTTCTTCACAGGAAAAATCATCGTATTGAGGATTTTTGTATACCCAAACTTGCTGGATATAATCGGGTCCGTGGTTTTTTATTTCGAATTCGTATTCGATTAGTTCACCAGGTCCAGACCATTTAGGTGTTAAATCGACACTAGCGGTGTGTGCTTGTGTAGAAACATCGGCCATTGTAGGCGCGACTAAAAATATCATTGTAAGAAATATCGTTGTTAATAATAGTGTTTTACTCTTTGTTTTTTCCAATTTATATCAACCCCCAATTAATGAGTTTTTTTTTTCGTTAAATACTTGACTGTTCTAGCCAGAACTTTGAAACCTCCCAAGAACCTTTTTTTTTCTTGAAAGCGTACTGACTACTAAATCTCAGCCTCTCTTTAATAATTAGCCATTAATTACCCTCTCCCCCTTTTCAGTGCTTGGTAATTATAGACGAGTCATAAGGTAAGTAACTTTATTTTATAAAGTTTTCGACAGAATTCTACTTTAGAATAGTAAATAATTATTTGTATAATTCTTTTTTTATGAAGTATAGGAGTAGTAGTGTGGTTGTTAGTAGTAGTATTATTAGGGGGTTGAATGTTTTTTGTTGTGGTTCTTGGATTATTAGTCTTGGTTCTTGTAGTTGTGGTGTTATGGTTGGTTCTTTTTCTGATCCTATGATGAAGTAGCTGAAGCTTGGTATTTCTGCTTCGAAGTAGTTATGGGTTTCGTCTTTTTTTGTATGTCTTGTTTTTAGTTGGGTCCATTGTTCTTGTTCGTATTTGTAGAGTTTTGTTTGGTTTATGCTTACTTGTTCTTGTTCGTGCCATTCTTTGCTTGTTTTGAAGCTTATGTTGGCTTGTGTTGGTTCTTCTGTTTTTATTTGTAGTACTTTGTAGATTTTTTTGGTGTCATTAATGTTTTGTATTATATCTATTGGTTCTGTGATTTCTTCTATGGTTATGCTTGTTGTTCTTGATGTTTTTATATTTTGTACAGTGTTGGTTTGTATAGTAGTGGTGGTTGTTGTTTCTTTAGTTTCTTCTTCTGTTGCAGGGCTGGGTATGGGTGGTGGGCTTCCTCCTCCGGAGCTGGTAGTTGTGGTTCGTGTTGGTTCTATTGTTTTTTCATTTATTTTAACTATGAAATTGTTTGATGTTTCATTGGTTTCGTTGTCCGTGGCGAAAATAGTCACGTTCCAAGTTCCTACATTGTTACTGCTTAATTCTTCTCCTTCAAGTATTAATCCCGTCCCGTTTATTAATTCATAATTTATATCTTCGTAGTATGTGAAGTAATTGTTTAGTTCAAGGTTTATTTTTTCTCCTTGTTCTAATTCATAATCAGGTATTGTCCCGTTAAAAATTACGGGTGTATAAATTGGTTTAACATTCACGTTCCATGTGTGTTTTATTGATTTGTAATCATTACTAATATTAACTGTTATGTTGTGTTCTCCTTCTTCGTAATTACTAGTTATTAAGTAGTAAGTATTATTGGTTGAATTAGAAGACCAATTATAATATAATGTTCTGTTAAACCAATCACTAGCATTAATAACTAGTGTGAAGTTATGATTTTTTCTTATTTCAAAATCTTGTTCAGGCTCATAACTTTTTATTAACGGTTCCAGCCTTTCAACTTTTATAAACCAATTCTTTGTGGTATTAGTATGATTATTACTAACTACTAAAGTTAAGTTTTTGGTTTGATTAATCTTTCCCAACTCATATGTTTCGTTCTCATAAGTTTCATTATTCAAAATCCAATAAGTAGTTAAGTTTAAACCCCTTGGATCTGTAGAATTATGAGTGAATATTATCGTTTCATTTTCTAAAATAGTTATGTTACCAGAACTCGGTTCTTCATTAACTAAAGGATTGCTTTTATTAACCACTACTTCAACATTTGTGTAATAAGAAAAAGTAGTATTGGTACTCTCTATTTCAGCACTTATATTATACTCTCCAATTTCTGGCTCGTAAACTAAAGAAAAATTTTTTCCATACATAAAATCTTCATTATTTATATAAAGAGTCGCGTTATGAGTTGCATTAACAGTAATAATTAAAGATTCGCCATAAAACAAATTCTCCTTATTCAAAGTTAAATTTATGTAAGACATTTCTTTTAAAGAAAAACTAAAATTTTCACTAGCGGTATTATTAGAATAATCAACAGCGCTAAGATTAAAAAAATAAACGCCGTACTCTTTTAAAGTAATATTTCCCTGTGTTTCATTAAAGAAAGTAATATTATCAAAAAGTTTCAACTCTACACTATAATTCTTAATACCAACATCATCAAAAATATTCCAATAAACAGTATTATTAATATTCTCCAACTCAATAATGGGGGGTTTATTATCCAAATGTTTTATAGCTGAAAAAACATTTATTCTGGGAATAATAGAACTGCTTTCTTCATCATACAAATCCCTGCCTGATTCTTGTAAAGTTTTCAACACGTCACTAGCTGACTGATTATTATATTGTTGAAGTAAAATAACTGCGCCACTAACAAAAGGTGTTGACATTGAAGTTCCGCTCTTAGTAGAATATCCTTCTTCCAGAACCGCAGCTCTTATACCTACTCCTGGGGCTGTAATTATATCGGGAAATCCAGGTCCTCTATTAGCAAAGCTTGCAAAAACATCATTATTATTAGTTGCTGTAACCCTAAAACTTTTATTCACACAACTTGGAAAACTAATTCTTTGATAGTTATTAGCGTTACCAGTCGCGCTAACCACTACGAGACCTGAATTAACAGCTTCATTAATAGCTGCGGTACCTACAGTATTATAAGAATCACAAGTATTTTCAAAAGTCGCTGAGGTGCCCAAGCTTAAACTTATAACACTAACATTATACTCTTCTTTTTTATCAATACAATACTCTATACCTTTTATCACATCAGACAAAAGACCGTTTCCTTGATCATCTAAAGCCTTAACAGCCAATATATTAGCATTAGGAGCTACAGAAAGTATCGTGTGTGCTACGTGTGTCCCGTGACCATCATCATCCATGGGGTCATCATCGTTATTAAAATAATCTATACCTCCTATAACACTACAATTTTCTCCTTCATTCAAACCTGTACAGCCAAAAACAGGATGTAAATAATTAACTCCTGTATCTATAACACAAGCAGTCATTCCATTACCTGTTATGTTTTGATCAGTAAACACGCTCCAAACATTACTAGCTTCTATTACGGGCAAGCTATCATTTAACTGCTTACTAACAAGGACATCCAAACTAACTCTGACCACGTTTCTATTACTTCTTAACATCCCCAAATCATCATCTTCTAATATACCTGCGGATGCACTACTTATAGAAAAACCAGTCTCTTGCTTAATACCTACTTTTTGAACTTCAGAAACCCTGTCTTTATACTCTATAATAACTTTAACCTCTCCGTGCTTTTTTAATTCTTCCAATACAGCATCATCAATAACGTCATCATAAATAACTAGGCCTGTTAACTCAATAATATTTGTTAAAAAAGGCAGAGACATAAATAAAGCTATTAATATAATAGTTATAATAATAAAATTTTTCTTATCAGTTTTATTCATCACTACATAATTTTAGCACATATACTTCATAAAACTTTTGTTTTTTTTTTATAAGGAACAAAGGATTTTATTTGATTGTTAAAAAAAAGTTTTTTTAAATAAAGAGTTAATACGTGTTTGCTTAAAGAGGAAAAAAAATGAATATACCATATAAAAAAAACAAGAAATTAGAAAAAATACAAGAAATAGTAAATAAGGATAAAGAGCTCAACGCGGTATGGGAAGCCTGTAACACAATGGCTGTGAGAAGACTGGGCATGAGTGATCATGGCCAAGTACACGTATCCATAGTAGCTAATATAGCTTTAAAGATTTTAAGAAACTTAGAAAAAGCAGGTATAACGCCTAATATAGTTTCTGATTATGAATTCGAACAAGAAGATGCTGAAGTAGTAGTGGTGCTTGCGAGCTTAATGCATGACTTAGGAAATAGTATTCACAGAGATTTACATGACGAATTAGGAGTTGTCTTAGCAAACAAGTTTTTAGAAAGAATACTATCGGAAGTTTATCCCGATCTTAGAAAAAAACAAATTGTACTAACCGAATCAATGAACGCGATGGTCAGTCATAGTGAAGAAATAAAAGTATTCACGGTAGAAGCGGGTGTTGTAAGGCTCGCGGACGCTTTAGATATGGAAAAAGGAAGGGCTAGGATAAGTTTTAACAAAGGAAAAAAAGACATTTATAACGTAAGTGCTATGAGTATTGAAAAAGTAAAAATAAGTAGTGGTGACAGGCCTGTCATGATAGAAATTAAGATGAATAATCCTGCTGGTTTATTTCAAGTAGATTATTTGTTGAAAAAGAAATTAAAAGGGACAGGTTTAGAAAAGTATGTAGAGGTGAAGGCCATTACTTTGCAAGAAAAAGAAAATTTAGTTGTGGAATACAAACTATAAATTCTTTTTTTTTATTTCTTTTCTTCTTCTTTAGGTTTCTCTTCTTCCTTAGGAGTTTCTTCTTTAGGGGCTTCAGATTTTGTTTCTTCAGCAGCTTCTTCTTTAGCAGGTTCTTCAAATAAAGGAGTTTTACCTTCCTTCACAACCTTAACATTAATCTGAGCAGTATTTTCATGAACAGTATTAGAAGCTACAGTTCTTCTTGCTTTCCTTCCTTTCCTATTCTTCCTAATACCTACTCCTCCGGTAATCAAAACTTTTTTCCTTGTTATTCCCTGAACGTCTCTTCTCATAGGGAATCCGCTACTATCGCTACCGCCTGTTATTTCAAACTCGTACCCTGGTAAATCTAGGGTTTCTCCTTTAACTTTATCCCCTATCTTCTTACCTAAGAATAATTTAACATTAGAATCTTTAACTTCTCGTTGTATAGTTTTTTTAGCTTTAGGATGTCCTATATTCAATTTAAACTCTGTCATTTTATAATACCTCCCGAGATTTCCTAACAATTTATTTATTAGGTCTCAGTCATTTAAGCATTTGGATTATTCTTCATTTTATAAATTTATAGGTAAAATTTTATTAAATACTACCTATTCCCTTCATTAATTTGAATAAAAAAAATGAACTTCGTAAATATATACTTAAGCTATAATGGGAACGCGAAAAATCATGAATTAATTGCTCATGATGGAATAGGAGGAGTGGATTACTCAATAAAAAGAGTGTTCGGATCAACTCCTTTAATATTACCTGTGAGTATTTTCAAGGATACGGCTTTATTGGAGCCGCCGATACCTCAAAAAAATATGTTGTCAGATGATTACATCACTTATGCCTCTCTTTTTCTAAAAGAGGAAATAGAATTTTTTAAAGAAGCTAAATCAGAAACTGGTTTAAATCGCTTAATACTAAGTACTGATCAAGAACAGGGATTACAACAAAAACTATTGGAAGAATTCATCTCAAAAAATAAAGAATTCAAACCATTCATTAATGATTTCTACACGGATTTATAGGAAATATTTTTATACCCTTTAGTACCAAATCATTCTTACAATGAGCTATGATTCAATTTTTAAAAAGTATGACGTAAGAGGTATTTACAACGAAGTATTAGATGAAGATTTTGCTTACAAATTCGGAAGAGCACTAGTAAGATTCTTAGGGGTTAAAGAAGTGGCTGTTGCTAGGGATGGAAGACACAGCAGTCCTTCTTTATTTGCGGAATTATCTAAAGGCATACTAGATGAATCGGCTAAAGTAATAGATCTTGGAATAATAAGTACGCCTGCTGCTTACTATAGTTTTTGGAAAGGAGAATACAAAGCAGGCGTGGTAATAACCGCGAGTCACAATCCTCCCGAATATAACGGTTTCAAAGTAGTTAAGGAAAACGTCAGACCTGTACACTTAGATAATGGCTTTAACGAAATAAAAGAATTAATGAAAGAAGATTTTAAAATAAAAAGCCAAAAAGGAACAATTGAAAGTAAAACCTATATGAAAGAATACAAACACTACCTAAGCAGTATATTAAGTGATACAAAAAGAGATATGTGCTTCGTTTTTGACCAAAGCAACGGTAGTGGATGGATAGAATCAGAATTTTTAAAAGAACTATACGATAACGTCACGATACTAAACGAAAAAGTAGACGGGAGCTACCCAGGTCATAATCCTGACCCAGTACCTAGCAAGAACAGAGAAGAACTAGTGAAAACAGTCCTAGAAAAAAAAGCCAGATTTGGAGTAATAGTAGACGGGGACGCGGACAGAGCCATGTTCGTAGATGAAAAAGCACAATTCATAAGACCTGAAGCTTTACTAAGTGTTATATTAGAAGAACACGCAGAAAAAATATTATACGACGTAAGAGTAAGCCATGCTTTAAAAGATACTGCTGAAAAAAAAGGATTAAAATCTAAAATGATACCTTGTGGAAGAACAATATTTTTAGACAATATGGTTTCAGAAAACGCGACTTACGGAGTCGAAGGAAGCGGTCATTTCTTCTTTAAAGAATTCAACGGTTTAGACAGCGCCATAATAACAATAATAAAACTACTCAATGTCTTATCAGAAACGGACAAGCCTTTATCTGAATTAGTAAAAAATAATTCAACCAGCATTCATAGCGGTGAGATAAACTTTAAAGTAAAAGATAGAGAAGAAGCATTAAATAAAATAAAAGAAAATTTCGAGCCGGAATCAGTCAGTGAATTAGACGGCTTATCCTTATTTTTCAAAAACGGATGGTTTAATATTAGAAAAAGCAATACTGAACCCGTAATAAGACTTAATGCTGAATTCGAAAACCAAAAAGAACTAGATAAAGTAATTAACAAAATAAAAGTATTAGTCAGCTAAAGACATATTTTTGTAAATATTAAGAGTATTATGAGGTAAATAAATAGTCCTGCTTATTTCATCCCCAGGCCACCTAGAAGTCTCATCTCTTTTAAAAGTCACGGGGTCCATAGAATAAACACGGATAACCTCTTCTAAAAAACCAATTCTAGGCTGAAAATAATTCAACTCACTATGAAGATTCAAAGAAGTTCTCTCAGCAGGCGTGAGTTTCAACATTCTTTTTCTTTGATCAGGAGTGTAATGTCTTAAAGACCTCTTCCAAAAACTATTGGTTGAAAAATCATCATTAAAACTAGCATTCCTAAAAAAATTCTTTTCATCCTTATAAAAAATAGGCTGAATAGATCTAAAACTCTTATTAGCATTAATTTCTAAAACAGCATAATCTTTTTCAGAAATAGGGGTGTGA
>SKFY01000084.1 GCA_007117755.1 Candidatus Woesearchaeota archaeon
ATGGTTTCTCCTAATAAGGTTAAAAATATGGTTGGTAATAGCCCGAAAAAAATAGTTGCGAAAGGAATTAAAGGAGTTACGCTTATAGGAGCGAATATGGTGGCTAATACTAAAATTAAAACATAAAAAAACATTCCCCACTCATTATTTATAGCATTCATTAAAAAATCTATTAACAAATTATTTGTATAAAATACGTAGCTTAGAATAATTAAAATTAATAAGATAATAGAAAAAATAAGTAATTCATAATTTTTCTTCATCATTTTTTTTTATGTAATGATTATTTCACAAGATTCACCACACACCTTGGATATGTTATTATAACCCTTGCTGAATTTACCAGTTATGTTTATTTCTGATTCTAAGAAAAAAACGTAATCTCTAGATAATAAAACTATGTGTATTTCATTATCATCACTATGGTTAAAAGCATAATCTTCACCGTTAATTCTAGGTGGTAAATAAAAAACCCTGTTATAATTTCCCTGGCTTTGTAATGCAAAATTAAACTCTTTATCTATTACATTGTATAATTGCATAACTCTTTCTTCAGCTCTTTCAACACTTAATGATTCCATTGTTTCAATCATGGCCACTGAGAAAAGTAAGAGTGTTGATAAGGCGAACATTATCAAAACCAAAAATTCTAAAGAGCTTTGTCCTTTTTTCATAAATTAAGACACCTTTTTTATACTGACTCCTGTTGAATGAGAAGCCACTCTTATACTATTAACCCCGGGTGTGACGTTCACAGAGCAATAACCTTCGCAGGAGGTAGTTCCGTTATCAAGTCTGAACCTAGTACCAAAAAAAACTAGTTCTGAATGTCCTGATGGAGTATCGTATAATATGATTAAATCAGTTTCATTAACAGAATTAAATATGGTCATGTCTATAACGTTTTCAGGAAAATTTATTTCTAAAGTAGTCCAAGAATTACTACCTGCTCCTTTCATCTCACTAGCGGTATTTAGCAATCTTTGCCCTATTAAATTTATTTGACTAACACTAACTTCTGTAGCGGTGTTCTGAGCGTAATTAACGAATAATATTGTAGAAGGAACTAAAATAACTAAAGCTAATCCTACAACCATTAATAATTCTAAAGAGCTTTGTCCTTTTGATTTATAAATCATTGTTGTTATAATCTTATTTTATTTTTTATAAATCTTTAGTTTTTTATTCAAAAGTTTTAAATAAATATATTATTATGCTTTAGTTTATGATTAAATTCTATGAAAAAGCTAATACTCCTCCTTTAATAATTTTTGTAGTGATATTTGCTATAACTATATCTCTAGGAGTAGTTCTTTTTTCGACAATAAACAACTTAATAAATCCTGATGTTTGTGAGGACGTAGCTATTGAAGTTGAAAATTATTGTTATTCTAGTATTAGAAGAAGTGTGAATATCGATGTAAGAAACGAGGGTGTTTACATTTCTCGCTTTGAAGCAGTTGTGGGTAACGAAGCAGTAGTTATTAGTGATTCTAGCTTGAGAGTTTCCGGAAGATCTTCTTTAAGTGTTAATCTTGCTGATAACCCAGGGAATTTAGAATTATTACCTGTTCTTCGTGACGGTACTACTTGTTATGATAATATGATAAATATAAGAAGAATTACTGGTTGCTAAATAAGAAAAAAATGAAAATAGTTATTGATTTAAACAAATCCGTGGAAGAAAATGCTTCTTTGTATTATGAAATGTCTAAGAAAGCTAAGAAAAAAATTAGTGGGGCTAAAAAAGCAGTTGAAGATGCTAAGACGAAACTTGAAAAAAGAAATAAAGAAAAAGAATTAGTCGAGGAACAAAATAAAAAGAAACAAGAAGCTAAGAAAAGAAAAAAAGAATGGTTTGAAAAGTATAAATGGTTTATTTCTTCAAATAAGGCTTTAGTTATTAGTGGAAGAGACGCGTCTACTAATGAAGAAGTTATAAAAAAGCATGCTGATAAAAATGATTATGTTTTACACACTGATTTACCGGGAAGTCCTTTTACTGTTATAAAACACTCTGAAAACCTTGAAGAAATTGATTATTATGAAGCTGCTCAATTTACAGCTTTACATAGTAAGGTTTGGAGTCAGGGTTTTAAGTCAGCCGATGTATTCATGGTTAAGCCAGATCAAGTATCTAAAACTCCTCGTTCTGGAGAGTACATATCTAAAGGTTCTTTTATGATATACGGAAAAAGAAAGATTTTCAAAGTATCTTTAAACATAGCTATAGGGTTATATAAAGAGAAATTAGTGATGGTGGGTCCTGAAACCGCTGTGAAAAAGAATTGTTCAGATTATGTGCGTTTAGACCAAGGCAAGTATAAAAAATCTGAAGCTGCTAATAAGATTATGAAATTGTTAAAATTACACACTAATGACGACATAATTAGTGCTTTACCCCAGGGAAAATACGGTATTAAAGCGAAAAACTTTTAATAAACTCACTCATCTATTTCTTTTTATGAATAAAGAAATTGTTTTAAGAGTCGGAAAAAAAGGTATAAATGTTTCTTTACATGATGAGATTAAAAAAAACCTGTTAAAAAATAATCAGGTTAAAATAAAATTTTTAAAAAACATATTAGATATTAATGAAAAACAAAAATTATTTGATGAATTGCAAAAAGTAATTCCTGAAAACGTTATTATAACCAAAAAAATAGGTAATACTGTACTTCTAGAAAAAAAATAAAAAGGGTTCTTTTTGGTAAATTTTATAAAGGAAAAAATTATATTTAGAATATATGACGGTGAGGCTTTCTGATAAACAACTGTTGGTAAAGTATGGTTTTATAAAAAAACATGCTGCTAGTAAATACGAGTTTGATAAAGAAAAAAATTATTATGTTACTAAAGAAGGGCTTGAAGAATACGCCGAAGCAGACGCTGATATAGAGTTAGAAGAAGAAGCGCATATTAAATGGACTAAGGAATATCAAGAAACAGACTATCCTAAACCAGGTAATCGTTTTAAACTAATACACGAAGAAACAGGACTTTCTATGGAACAAATGTATTATTGGTGTCTAAATCATATAAAAACTGATATGGGCTATCCTTATTTAGATAAAATAACTGATTTATTTAGTGCTTCTGAACAAAGCGCTTCTTTTGGTAATACAGGTCAAAGAATGAGTGTTCAACAAGACAGAGCTAGTGGTTTTTTAAGAGGTATAAGTGAATTAGTTAAAACATTATTTGAAATAGTTAGGGAGTTGCGTATTATTGAAGAAAGACGCGAGATTTATAGTAACTGGAAAAATCATAAAAGTGCAGACGCGACGCTTAAAGGTTTATTTGCAGATTTTGCTGAAAATAAAGGTGGTCAGATGCAACCAGGTAGTTTATACCACTTAGCTGAATCTGTGGGTTATGCTGCTTTACCTGACTTGTTTTTTAATACGGTAGTTTATAAAAAAGAAGATATAGATAAAGTTGTTGATTCAATGACTTCTTTCAATCCTAATGTTAAAAATGTTTTGAAAAGAAAGCTTTATCAGTTTATTGTTTGGAAAGAAAAAACTGAAAAAGAATTAGACAGTAGATGGGTTTTTCAATTAAGATATTTAAGACAACACTACCTCACCATAAAAATGTATATGTCTTGGGTTAAGCCTTATCTTAAACATATTAAAAGACTTAATATGCACGAAGAGGATATTGATAGTGCTGATTTAGTTGCTGGTTTTGACAGCAGTGTTAGTGAAGTAGAGGTTTTGGCTAGGAGACCGGCGGGGAAAGGGTATAACTCAGTGGTCTTGATGAATTTCAGATTTGTTTCAAAGCCAGTTATGCAATACAGACAAGATTTTAATCAAGGGCCTGTTCATATTGGTAAAGGAACTATGCAATTAAGATGTTATGGATGGACAGATCATAGAATAAAAATGTATAAAGCTATGAGGGATCAGGAGGATAAAGAATTATTGGGTTTAGTAGATGATAAATTGCAAGATGCTATGAATCATTTAGGAGATGACCTTGATAGGTATTTAAAAAAAGCTGAAGGTCAAGAAACTAAAAAAGCATCTTCTGATGAAAATAAGGAAAAAAAACCATTAGTTAGTAATGAAGGTGTTTTGGAACCTTTTAAAGCTTTATTTAGTGGTTTTAGTGAAATAACAAGTAGTTTAAATCCTGGAAAATTTATTCCTAAAAAGAAAAAAGAGTTTAAAGAAGAAGAGAGTAAAGTTATAGCTGCTACTGCTAAAGCTAATTTTTCAATGTGGATGGTTTATAATAATTACAAAAAAGCCAATAGGTTGCTTTCTTGGTAAATTTTATATATAAAGAAAATATTTATTCAGTAGTATGAATGATTATAACATTGGTGAGGACATGTCTAATTATGGCTTAAATAACTATTTTGATGTTCTTGCTCCTACAGAAGTGGATAGTTATGGACAGCCAGTATCTCAGAATGATAGTATTAATTTCACTACATACGATATAGGTACGACTACGACGCCTATGGGTCATATAATTAATGAAAGACAAGGTGGCTTAAAGGCTAAAATAAGAGAGGGTGTGGGTCGTATAGAGTTTTCTTTTATGGGTCAGAATAAAGGTAATAGTCAGCAGAGCACTCCTGAAAGTTATGGTAGAAAAGAAAGAAGAGATATTAGGGAGTTGTTAGAAATTAATAAGATAGATACTAGTACTCATGCAGCTGTTCATAGTCAAAGCTTAGCTGGTTTTGGAGAAGGTGGTTTTAATGAAGAAAGAAGAGCTGATGTTTTAAAAGAAATAAAAAAAGCTATTGATTTTGCTAGTGAGGCTACTAAAGGAGGAGCTGTTGTTTTTCATTTAACTGAGTGGCAGAGGAATCTTACTGATTTAGGAAAGGGTGATAAGGTTAATTTTGTAGGTTTTGAAGGTGAGCATGAAAAATCTCCTATGTACGTTGTTGATAGTGATACTGGCGCAGCTATTAGTCGTATTAGTAGGGATAAAAAAATTTATCGTTTAGCATATGAAACTGTTAGGGATTATGAAACAAGAACTGGTAAAAAAATAAAAGGCGAAAATGTGCATCCTGACGACTGGGTGGATGTGTATGGTAATAAAATAGATAGGAATGCTTCTACTGATAAATTATTTAATCGTGTTCCTAAGTGGAAAAGTGACGAGAAAACTTTTGAGGTTCAAGAAATAGATTGGGATACGTTAAAAAAAGAAACTGATGAATTCAACAAGGGTAAACCTAAAAAAGATCAAATAACGCCTGAGGTTATGTATGCTAGGATTGAATTAGAAAATCAAATTCATCAGGCAAGAGGCAGTTCTTTGTTTCACGCAAGGGATTATCAAAGCGTTAAACAGCAAAGAGATACTCTCAAATCCATAAAAGAAAATTATGAAAAGCTTAAAAAAGGTTATTCTGACGAAAGAAAAGAAGAAGCTAAATTCTGGTTAAAAAAAGCTTTGGACATAAATGACTTTAGTTTACCTGGTTTTGATATTGATCCTGAAAAAGAATTACAGAAAAAATTAGATTATGCAAACGACACGTTAAGACACACTCACGAAGCCAGTGGTAGTTCTGATGTAAGGGCTAAAGAGCTTCAAAAGTCTTTATCAAGATTGAAATCTGTAGAAGAATATGGTTTGGATAGAACTGCTCAGACAATTGCTGACGCAGCTATGTATGCTAAAGAAAAATACGAAGCTAATAAAGAAAAATATGGTTTAGAAAAGCCTCTTTTCGTAGCTCCTGAGAATTGGGATCCCAGGGCTTTCGGAAGTCATCCTGAAGAGTATAGGAAAGCTATTGATGCTTCTAGGAATAAGATGATGGCTAACTTGAAAAAGAGGGGTTATGGTGATGTCGAAGCTGAAGTTATTGCTAAAAAGCATATTAAAGGAACATTAGATATTGGTCATTTAAACACTTATAGGAAGTATGTTAAGAAAAAGCCTGGTGAATCAGAGGAGAAAATGAATGAGAGGTTTGAGGATTGGTTAATTGAAGAGTCTGAAAAGTTAGTTAAAGGAGGTTATGTTGGTCATATTCACTTATCTGATAATCTTGGTTTTGATGATGAGCACTTAAGTCCTGGTGAAGGTAATGTTCCTATGAAGAGGTTTATTGAGAAAATGAAAGAGTTTAAAGACAAAAAAATGATAGATTCTTTAATAGTTGAGCCTGGAAGTTTTAACGGTACCACTGCGATGACTGATACTCTTGCATATATTAACAGTCCTATTTTTGGCATGAATAGGAAAACAAATTTTGGTATGATGCGTCAAGCTCATTTTGGTGCTAATAATCCTGGTTTTTTCATAGCAGGTGCGTATTCTCCTAGTAATAAATGGAAATTATGGACTGATGTGCCTTTAGAATAAAAATTTTTTTTTGTGAAGTGTTTTTAGGAAAATTATTTAAACAACTAATTATAATATTACTTTTAAGAGGTGGATATTTGGATTTCAAAATTCAAAAAGAGGATTTAAGCACTAGTTCTAATTATAAGGAAGATTCTATTAATATAGGTTATGAATTTACTAAAAAAATAAATAAAGAACTAGGGGAGTTTCTAAAAGCCGTAGTTATATTTGGCAGTGCTGCTAGGAAAAAAGAGGACGCGGCTGATATAGATTTATTAATCATTGTTGATGACGTAAGTGTTAAATTCACTCCTGAGTTATCTCAAACTTATCGTGTTATTGTTGAAAAAACAGCCAGGAGTGTTAATCGTAAAATTCACGTTACTAGCATGAGGTTTACTTCTTTCTGGGAATACGTCAGAGTTGGTGATCCTGTGGCTATGAATATTCTTAGGGATGGTCATGCTTTGTTTGATACAGGCTTTTTCGAACCTGTTCAAGCTTTGTTATTACAGGGTAGGTTAAAGCCTAGTTCTGAGGCTATGTGGGCGTATTTTAATAGGAGTCCTGATCATCTTAGGAAGTCAAGGGTTATGATTTTAGAAGCTTGTATGGATCTTTACTGGGCTGTTATTGATAGTACTCATGCGGCTCTTATGAGTATTGAAGAAGCTCCTCCCAGTCCTAGTCACGCTGCTAATGTTTTTGAGCATAAATTAGTGAATAAGGGTTTCTTTAAGCAGAAACATGTTTGGACTATTAGGAAGTTTTATGATTTGAGTAAAAGGATTTCTCACAGGGAACTAAGAGTTATACCTGGAAAAGATTATGATTCTTATTATAAAGAAGCTGTGGATTTTGTTAATGATGTTTCTAATA
>SKFY01000073.1 GCA_007117755.1 Candidatus Woesearchaeota archaeon
AATTTCTTAAATAAATAATGAAAAACCTTGTTCACGACGAGGAAGTTGAATAAGGTCATGGATATAGTAACTGCTAAGAAATAATAAACATAACCCATTTCTAAAAAATAGTTAAAATAAAAATAATCATATTCTAAAACGCCACAAGTGTCATGGCTACAATTTACGTTATATAAAGGACCTGTTAATAAAAAAGAAGCCAATAATAAAAATAAAAATAAAGCAGAGGATAACAACCAAGCATTTTCATTGAATTTTTTCTTTATGTACAAGCTATAAATTATAATAGGTAATAAATAAAAATGATGACTTGTTAATAAGACATCCAAAAAACTAATACTAGCTAAGTACTCTGTAAAACCTAAAAATGAACTACCCATGAATAAATTCGTAAAGAAATCAAAAATCCATAAAGCATGCATAAAAAAAATAGATACGAAAGAAACAGACAACCAATTAGTATTTTCAAAAATTAAACTAATACCAGTTATTAATAAGACAATATTACTCAACCATAACATGTAACCCCAATAACCCCAAAAAATATTATAGATTAACAAAACAAGCCAGTTAAAAATCAAAAAGAAACCGAGTACCCTAAAAAGTATTTTATGAACCATACCAAACAATAAGTATATACGAAGAACTAATTATATAAATTTAACCTTTTAACCCCAAAAAAAAAGAAGACCTAAAAAAAAAAGAATAATTGATAATTTAAAATCTTTATTTTCTAGCCTTATCAACTTTACCAGCAAGCAAAGCCTTTAAAGACTGATCATTAACTTTTATAACCTGCCAACGCACACCAGGAATATCGCCTTTACTACGACCCATACTCCCACCCATACATTCAATCACGACTTCATCGTGCTCATCAACCATTTTTTGAGCACCATCACCAGGCAAGAAAGCAGTTACTTGCTTACCATTCTTAACAAGCTGAACCCTAACACATTTCCTCATCGCACTATTAGGCTGTTTAGCTTCCCTTTCCACTTTCTGCAACACTATACCACTCGCTTGACTAGAACCTTCTAAAGGATCACTTTTAACCTGTAAACCAAGTACTTTTTTAGCATACCACTTACTCTTTTTTATCGATGTAGCTCTTCTACTTTTAAGCTTTTTACCTGCATTAATTCCTGATGCTTTTTTACTCATATATATCAAACCTTTCTTCTTATTCAACTTTTATTTCATTAATATCAAAATATTTTTTCATGATGGACTCGTAAAAAACCACGTTTTTACGCCTAGGACCCATAAACAAAGCTTTTGAATTACTATTTTCAGGCTTCACGGATAAACTTCCTTCTCCACCACCTAATACTTTTATCCTAGCAGGATATGCAAGGTTTTTTATAAACCTTTCTGGTTTTGAACTGAATTCGACTATTTTAATCTTTCTATTAATACTTTTTTCTAATTTTAACAAATTACTTTTTTGTTTACCAATAGCCTTACCAATTTGGCCTTCATCAACAATAAAAATTACTGTGTCGTTATGAATCCTACAATCTTTAAGCTTAGCACGAGTAACCCTGTCAAATAATGACATAAACCCTAGCATATCAGTATCATATTTCATTGTTTAAGAATGGCTAAAACACTTATTGAAAAAGATTTTTTACAAAAAGTTCCTAATTCATCATTAGAAAATTTGGTAGTGACAACTTCAAAGCCCCCTAATTTTTTATAATAATCAATATCACTTACTAAATCCTTAGGAGCATTACTAGCAAGAATTACTTTTTCAACTTTGCCATTACTTAAAGCTTTCATTGTTTTATCTTTACCAATAACTAATTTATCAGTACCTAAATATTTCTTGATTTCATTCATTTAATAAACACCTTTTATTTCTTTTTAGCAGTTTTAATAACTAATCCAGGCAAACCAGTACCTACAGGGACTGGCTGATTCAACATAACGTTTTCAATAACACTACTTAAAGCATCAGACTCACCCATTAAACCAGCACTTACCAAGTGCTTAATAGGGGTTTCAAAACTAGCCCTTGCGAGGATACTTGATTTTTCTTTAACAATACCATACCTGTTAATACCTAGTACTTTACCATTCATACACATAGTATCAGCTACTAACATTATGTGTCTCACGTTAACATTAAGACCTTGACCGTCAATAACTTCCATTAATTCCCTGACTATAAGCTCCCTAGCAGCTTCTATACCATAATGCTTTTCTATTTCAAAAATATCATTAGTCATCGTCCTTGTAGGATCAACAAAATCTAACTTCATAACATCTTTTAAATTAGAACCCGCACATAAAACAACGTGCTCATCTTCTCTTTTAACAACTAATACTTGTTTTATTCCTTTAACACCATGAACATAAACGTCTTTAAGCTTTTCTTTAAGTTTGTATAACTGAACTATATCAGCATCTCCTTCCGCAGCCAATACTTCTATACTATTACCTTGTAATTCAAATTTAAAAGCCTTAACACTTTTATTTAAAACATTTATGACTTTTTGACTATTCACATTATATTTTTTTAGTTGATTTTTATCAAGCTTCAAAACTAACTTACTATTAACTAAATCCGTATCTATCTCTTCTATTAAGTCACCTAGTGTTATCTCTTTTAAACGAGCAACAACTTTATCTAAGTCTTTACCCCCACTGTAAGGTTTTTTAAGGTGAATTCTCATAATTTCAGAACTTAACGTTTTTCTACCATCAAGTATCTCTATTAATCTAGGAAGACCCGTGGTTACGTTCATCTCACTAACACCTGCGAAGTGAAAAGTATTCAATGTCATCTGCGTACCAGGCTCACCGATAGACTCCGCACTTATAACCCCTACGCATTCCCCAGGAGCCGCGAGTGAATAACGATATTCTTTTTCAACTTCGTCCAACACTTTTTTTAATTTAGCTTCTGTAATCTTTTCAGGAACGTGTTTTTTAACTTCGGATATCAGTGATTCCGGAATTTTTTCTTCATACTCTTTGAATATTTTTTCATGAACCATTATGTATTTACCTCATTATTTTATTGACTCCACAATACTTTTTACGTTGATAACTCCGCCTTCAGTTTTTGAAACGTCTAAGCCGTCTTCACCATACATGAATTGGACAATTTTCTTAGATGCATCCCTTACACTAAAATCATATTCTACTTTTAAATCCTGCATAGCATTAGCCAGTCTTCTGTATAAATAACCACTCTTAGGAGTTCTTAAAGCAGTATCCATTAAGCTATCTCTACCAGTCATTGCCATAAAGAACATCTCGTCAGGTCTTAAACCACTTTTAAATCCTCTGCCTATGAATCCTCTAGCATTAGAACCTAAGTCTCCTTTTTTGAAACAAGAAAGAGATCTGTCCCTGTAACCTTTTCCTATTCTTCCGCCACGTAAAGCTTGTTGACCTACAATTGTAGACATTTGAGCTAAATTAATAGTGTTTCCTCTAGCCCCGCTTTTAACCATAGCCATAGTAGTTGTATCTCCTTTAGCTTCAGCTTCTACTAATTCACCAGCGCTATTTCTAAGTCTGTTAAGTCTTTCTAAGATTTTTCCTTCGAGACTTTCAAGCATAGACCTTCCAGGTAATTGTTCTAGTTTACCCTCTCTGTATTGAGTTATTAATTTCTCAACATCTTTTTCAGTCTCTAACTTCATATCCTCTATTTTTTTAGAAGCTTCAAGGGTTAAGTCAATATCGGATAACTTACTAGTAAATCCATATTTCATTAATACTTCAGCACCTAAACCGTTTAGATCTCTTAAGAATAAAATAATTTTATCCCTACCATATTTTTTATGCAAATTCCTGAGTAATAATCCAGATCCGCCACCAAGATTGGCTTTGTCCAAGACACCAGTTATTAGTTTTCCATTAACTATTTTTACAATTGAATCCGGATCTTTAGGGTTTGATTTATGCAATCTTGATTTTCCTTCAAAATTAAAGTCATCAGGTAAAACACAACTAAAAACTTCTTTACCAGTAACTCTTTCTTTTTTAGGTAATTTAGCGAAGTTAGTTATACCCGCACTTGCTAATATATCAATTGCTTCATTCCTAGACATTTCAAATCCTTCTCTTGTTAATATGTAATTCCCACTTATACTATCTTGAATACACGCAATAGTGCTTAAACCATACCTAGGACTGATTATTTGTGTTTGAACTTCCATTAGTATCTCAGATTCAGCTCTTGCTTCTTCTGTTTGAGGAATGTGAAGGTTCATTTCGTCACCGTCAAAGTCAGCGTTGTAAGGCTCACAAACCGCTGGGTTAAGCCTTAAAGTCATACCAGGCAATACCTTGACCCTGTGACACATCATGCTCATTCTGTGAAGACTTGGCTGTCTGTTAAATAAAGATATATCACCATCCATTAAATGCCTCTCTATAATAAATCCTGGCTGGATTTCTTCAAGTAATTGTTCTTTAACTTCATCAGTTATTCTTTTTCTTTTACCATCAGGTCTTTCTATATAATTAGCACCAGGATATTCTTTATTTCCTTTCTTAACAAATTCTTTTAAGTAATCCATATTCCATTCAGTTACTCTTTCAGGAACAGTTAATTTCATAGCTATTCCTTCAGGAACACCTACTTCGTTAACATCAATCTTAGGATCAGGACTGATAACTGTTCTCGCACTAAAATTAGTTCTTTTACCAATTAAGTTAGTTCTTATCCTTCCTTCTTTACTTTTAATCCTAGAAACTAAGGTTTTTAGTGGCTGACCACTTCTATGCCTCGCAGGAGGTAATTGAGCTACTTCATTATCAAAGAAAGTAGTTACGTGATACTGTAATAAATCCCACAAATCCTCTATTATTATCTCCGGAGCACCAGCATTTATGTTTTCGAATAATCTTTGATTTATCCTTACTATGTCTCCTAATTTATGAGTTAAATCATCTTCACTACGTTCACCGCTTTCAAGAGTTATTGAAGGCCTTACAGTTACAGGAGGTATTGGTAAAACAGTTAATACCATCCATTCAGGTCTAGCCACTAAGTGATTAATACCGAATATGCTAAGATCTTCATCAGGAACTCTTTCAAGTCTGGCTCTTACTTCTATAGGTGATAATCTCCTATCCTCCTCCATAAACGTAGAAGGTTTGTCTAAAGATATTTTTTTCTGCTTTTCACTACAATGCGGACACTTATTTATAGTCCTTAGATTAGCAATTATTTTTTTAATCTTATCAGTTCTCTCACTTAGTCCTTGATCAAGACTTATCTTGTCTAATTCCGCGTTTATACTATCAACTTTATCATCAGGAATCAATATCCTACCACAAGTTCTACAAGTACTTCTTAAAACACCCAGGATTACATCTATAAAACTTATGTGAATTATAGGCCTAGCAAGTTCCATATAACCAAAATGACCAAGGCTTTCTTTTAATTTTTGACCGTCAGTTTTACACCTTAGACCCGGATCTATAACACCTAATCTTACATCCATTAATCCACCATCAACAGGGTAACCTTCTTTATCATATAATTCAGGAGTTACGATTTTAGCTTTCGCTATACTTTTCAACATCTTAGGAGATTCTAATCCGAACTCTATAGAATCAATGTATTTGTATATTGGTCTTTCATTATTCATTTAATCACCTTAAAACTTGCTTTTTAATTTTAACTTAGGATATAATCCTAGTGCTTTGAACTCATCTAGTAATAATCTGAATGCGTAACTAATTTCCACATCAGACATTTCTTCATCTTCATCTTGTACTGAACTCACGGCTTTATTGTTTTTCCTAGCGTCATAATAACCTATTAAGCCAGATTTTTCACCCACAGGTACTACGACTTTGTCAGAATCGAATCTTTCTTTCAAAGTTAAGCTAGCACCATGACCTACAAATGTGTCTTTCTCCATCTCTCCTAATCTTAAACCACCTTCTTTAGCTCTTCCTTCAGTAGGTTGTCTTGTTAGTAATTGTATAGGACCTCTAGCTCTACTATGTAACTTATTAGCTACCATGTGTTTTAATCTCAAATAGTAAATGTTACCCACGAATATCCTGGTTTCGTATTGTTCTCCAGTGACTGGATTATACATTGTTTCTGAACCGTCATCTCTAAAGCCTAATTCTTTTAATCTGTTACGAAGGTCTTTTTCTGATTCTGCTTCGAAAGGAGTTGCGTTAATAAATCTCCCGTCTAAACTACCTACTTTTCCACCTAGGATTTCTAACATGTGACTCACAGTCATCCTACTAGGAATACCGTGTGGACTGAATATTATATCTGGCTTAACACCCGTAGATGTGAATGGGACATCTGCTTCAGGAACTAATAAACTTATAACTCCTTTCTGTCCATGCCTAGATGTGAATTTATCACCTATCTCAGGTATTCTTTGCTCTCTTAACCTGGCTTGTACTAATTTATTACCTTCTTGATTTTCAGTTAAGGCTACAAAATCCACAATTCCTTTTTCTCCGTGTTTAAGAACTAAACTTGATTCTCTTCTTGAATCAGTTGCTAAACTATAATCATCCATACTACTTAAGAATCTCGGAGGACTTATTTTTCCAATAATAACGTCTCCTTCACCTACTTCTGCTTCGGGATGGATTATACCATCGTCTCCTAAATGTTTATAATCTTCTTCTGATCTGTATCCTCTTACGGTTTTATCAGGAATTCCTATTTCGTCAATTAATCCTCCTGAATACCTTACTTCTTCAGCAATTATAGGTCTGTAATAAGTGCTTCTTCCCATACCTCTTTCGACACTAGCCTTATTTATAACGATGGCGTCTTCCATGTTATAACCTTTGTAACTAAGTACTGCTAAGGTAACGTTTTGACCGCTTGGGTGCCTGTCATAATTACTAATATCATGCATTATACTTCTTACCAAAGGTGTTTGAGGATAATGTAATAAGTTAACATCCATGTCCATTCTTAGTAAGTAATTAGCTGCGTAGAAACCAACTGCTTGTTTCTGATTTTTTGCTCCTTGGTTAAGCCTTACACCTTGTGTGTAGTTCCCGAAAGGAACTAAAGTTGTTATTAATCCAAATATGTCTAAAGGGCTTATTTCTAAATGCGTGTGATCTTTAGTTAAATCACTTTCAAAAAAAGCCACTAAAGCATTTTCTTCTTCGGCCGCATCTAAATATTCTATTATTCCTTGTTTAATCATATCTGACCAAGTTAGTTCGCCTTTGGATAATTGTTCCAAGTGCCTATCTGTCAGTGTTGACTTACCTTCTTTAACAACAATTAAAGGTCTTATGGACCTGCCACTAGAAGTTTCCACTAAAACTTTATCTTCTTCTTCAAAATAAGCAATATTTACTGACTCTTCTATTTTTCCTCTTCTTCTCTCAGCAATAATGCTTTCTTTGAAACCTACAGGATCTTTTACAGTTCCTTTATATTTATTATCAACAAACACATCCGCCATTTTTTATTTCACCATTTCTAAGCCATGATTCTTAAGTGATTCAATAAGCTTATCTTCATCTATATTTTGAGAAACCTTAGTTAACAAACCAAGATTTTTTCTTAAACCAATATTAGTACCTTCAGGAGTTTCACTCATACAAAGCCTGCCCATATGCGTAGGGTGTAAAGCTCTAGCCCCAAAGTTTTCTTGACTAGCACTTACAGGACTGACTACTCTTTGAAGAGTTGAAAGCATTTGTATATAATTAGTCCTTTCTATTCTTTGACTGACTCCTTTTCTATTAGCAACCCAATTACCTGTAGCCATACTACTATAAATCCTCTGGGTTAAAAGCTTCTCCCTTATTATTACTTTAATACTCGGGAATTTACCCCTCTTAACTATTCTTTGGAAGTTGTAAAGAAAATCTCCTATCAAGACTTTTATGTTTACTCTGAAAAGATCGGCTAATAATTCACCTGAAAGCTTTAACCTTTTATTCATATAATGGTCTTTATCTTCCATCGGAACTTCTTTATTAGAAACTTGTATAAAGTTTTTCAAATACTTAGCAAGATTATTAGCTTTGTTACTGAAATCTTCTTCGCTAATACCAATGTGTGGTAATAAGTATTTTGTTAATATTTCTCTTACTCTTTCAACCCTTATATCTTTAGATTGTGTTATACCTATTCTTTTAGCTATGTAATCAAGAGCTTCTTCTTGATCTTTCAAATCTGAAAATTCCAATAAGTTAACAAATACTTGGCCATTATTAGGCAAGCCTATAACTTTCATTAATTCTTCGTCTTTAACCACTCCTAAAGCTTTCATAATCACAATCACAGGTATTCTTTTAACCCTAGTGAATGTTATATAGAATATTTCATCTCTTAATTTTTCAATTTGGTGAGGGATTTTATAACTTCCTTGTTCAGAAAATATTTTCCCTACAAAATCACTTATCCCAGTAGTCTGAGTTTCAACTACGAAACGATTAGGCGCTAAATCTTCTAATTTAACAATAACTTTTTCAGTACCGTTAATTATGAAATAACCTCCTTCGTCATGGGGATCTTCTCCAACTTTAACTAGTTCTTCTTGAGATAATCCTTTCAAGTGACAATGTTTACTTTTAAGCATAATAGGCAAACTAGCTATTTGGGTTTTGTAACTTTCCCTTTGCACACCATTAACGTGAGCAGAAACTTCAAGAAAAACAGGAGCTGCATAAGATAATTTTCTAAGCCTTGCTTCTAGAGGATAAAGATTTCTTTTAGAACCGTCAGCTTCTGTTATTTCGGGTTTCTCAACAGTTATGTTATCAAGTCTGATTTTAAAATCCTCTACGTTAGGAGGAACGATTGTTGGTTCTACTTCTCTGTTTTCTTGAATAATTTTTATTAGTTCTTCTTCTACGAATCTGTTGTAGCTGTCAAGGTCTGCTTTTACAAAAGCATTCTCTCTGAAGTATTCTGATAATAGAATATTTGATTGTTTGTTTGTTATTTTTAGTTTATTCACTTACAACACCTCTGTAAAATATTGCTTTACCCGCGGTTGAGCTATTCCTTGTTATTTTAATAACGTCGTTTTCTTTTGGACTTAGATGTTTTATTCCCGGATCAGTTATTAGTATTTTAGGCAAATCTTTCATTTCTATTTGGTGAAACTCGAACAATTCTTTTTTTTCTTTTTCACTGATTTTTTCGTGCTTCGGAACTAAAACGTGTTCTACCGGTTCTTTTTTGCTTTCTTTAGAATTTTTTTGTTTTTCAGTCACATATATCCCCCTTTGATATCATAAATTTTATTTTTGTTAAACCCCTAAACATCAATTAATTATTATTTTTTATGGGCCGGACGAGATTTGAACTCGCGACACCTTGGTTAAAAGCCAAGTGCTCTGCCAGGCTGAGCTACCGGCCCATATCAATTCATTTTTTTTCTTTAAATTAATAGGGCTCGAAAGCTCGAGTAGTTTTAACGCCCTGACCGGGATTTGAACCCGGGTCGAAGCCTCGACAGGGCTTCATGATAGGCCACTACACCATCAGGGCAAATAATTATTTTACAGTCTCCTCTTTCACAGTTTTTATCGAATGTGAATGAGAAGTTATTGTATCTGCAAAAATCATCTTGTTTCGGAACCCTATAATTTAATTGTATTGGCGAGAAACACTAGATGCTTTATAAAAGTTACGATATTTTTTAAGAAAATGAATCCCTCGGGAGAGACTTTCATACACGAATACGTGATTTTGAACTCCCAACCTTCCGGTTTCAGCTGATTACATTTCATCCAATTCCGTTATACGGAACCGTCTAGTAATATCTACAGCCGGACACTCTGCCGTTGAGCTACCGAGGGATATCTAGAACGAGAAGGGAGGAAATATATAAAAATTCCTATTTCTTATTTTTCAAAAGAAGCTTCTGAAGATCTTGTTTGTCTAATTCTTTCTTTAAAATCTTTAAACTTGGCTTTAGCAGTGGGTAATGATAAATTACCAACTATGCCCAGCGTTGATTTCATTTCATAAGTTAATATTCTTTCTTCTAGTCCTTCTAAAGTACCTATTTCCCAATGTATAAGGACTCCTTTTCTTGATGTTTTAGTTACTTTAGTCGGGGCTAATGCGCCTTGTGATTCTGTTTTTACGTATTCTGTTATCCTAGGTAAGTAATCAGTTATTTTAAGTTCTTGAATAGGCATGTTTGTACGGTTTTTTATGTAAACTCTTATCTTGAATTTTTTAACGCCTTCGTCATCTTTTCCAGTCATATAAACTTTTTTCTTTAATACTAGAGGACTTCTGAATACGTAATATGATATGACTCCTAGTATTGCTAATAAGATTAAAATTGCTAGAGGTCTATAATCTTTGTAAACGTTTATTTGGTATGTGTCTCCTGGAGTGACGGATGGTGAGAATTGTAAGTTTGACCTACCATCTATTTTTACTAATTCATAAGGTTCATCGGTTGATAAAAATATTCTTTGATACCATGGACTTCTTAAAGCTACTTCTTTTTCTCTTTCAAAATTACCTTCGTTGTATAATGATATGGTTTCTGTAACTTTAAACCATCGGGAAGAACTTTCTAACACAGGAGTAATTGTAGAGTAAGATTCTATTTCTAAATTTAAGCTTTGGTAGCTTATTATGGCTTCTGATTCGGGATGGTATACTTCTACGTAGAATTTGTACAATCCTGGTTCTTGTTTGTCAGGTAGTTCTATTTGTAAATTTTTTGTTTCTATCCCCAGAGGTGGTAAATCGAATTTTATTTGTTTAGTGAAGAAGTCACTGGTGACTGTTAATGTTAAATTTTCTAAATTTCTTTGATTCCTATTCCTGATTTCAACATCTAAATCTAAATCGTTTCGAGGATTTATTGAAGCAGGTGCTTTAACTAGTGTATCTGCACTTGCAGGGTATCCTTCTAATATTCCTTCACCAGGTATAGTGGCTGGAACTGTGAATGTTACTGCTTCTCCTTCAGATCTGATTCTTATTTCTAAGGAGTATGAACCTGTTCTTAGGATTGTTCCAGGTCTTATTCTTAGTTCATATGTTAAATCTTGATTCCCTGGTACTACTACTGAGCCAGGTATTAAAGACCATGATGTTGCTTGAGCAGGTGTTAAACTATTTGAGAAAACTTTTTGATTTTCAGCAAAATTATAAATCGTTATGTTGTATCTGGAGTATCCTTCTTCTCCAACCACTCTTTCTATGACTTCTACATCCACATCAAAAAAAGATGCTTCAGCCACTCCCATGACTAAAAAGATTGACAAAATTATTGCTAATAGTATTCTCATAATTATCCTCCCTTAGGAAAAAGGAGTTTATAAGGTTTATATATTTTTCTGTTTGTTATACTCTTGCATAGTCACACAATTCTTTTATCTTTCCAGAATAAAAAAATATATAAAATATAGTATTGTTCTTTTTTTGGTATGATACACCACATAACTGCAATAACTGAAGACGTAAAAGCCAATTATGATTTTTATGTTAATAAATTAGGAATGAACTTTGTTAAAAAAACAGTGAATTTTGATGATCCTAACACGTACCATTTATATTATGGAGATTCTGAAGGAAACCCAGGAAGTCTAATAACCTTCTTTTATTATCCTGGTAAAGGTAGAAGAGGAAGAGGATTTGCAGAAGGAATTATTTTAGAAGTTCCCAAAAAAATCTATGAACAATTAGGAAATATAATTCATGATCCTGATGGATTAACTTTAAAATTAAAACCTGGAAATACGTATAAAACATTAGGAGTTATAACACCCGCAAGTAAAGATTTTTTAGAAAAATATGATTTGAAAAGTGACAATGAATACATTAACAGAGATAATTATGGTTTTATAGGAGCAGGTTTAATACATCACGTAGCACACATAACTGAAGACGAAACTACTCAAATAAATTTTAGAAATGAATTAACCAAAGCAAATATAGCTGTAAGTCCTGTGATTGACAGAATTTATTTTAAGAGTATTTATTTTCAGGAAGAAAACGGTTGTTTACAAGAATTAGCCACGAACGGACCTGGTTTTTATGTTGATGAAAAAGTTTTAGGAAGTTCTTTGGTTTTGCCACCTTGGTATGAAGATCAAAGGGAAGAAATAGAGAAGAGGTTGCCTGATTTATGATTAAAAAAGGAAGTGGAGAAAAAGCAATTCTTATGCTACATGGTAGAGGAGGAGATGCTGAGAACATTCTTACTTTAGCAGAGAATTTTAAGGCTTCTTGTTATGGTTTTTCCGCGCCGGGAAACAGATGGTATCCTTTTCCTTTTAATCAAAAAAAGGAAGTGAATGAACCTTATCTTAGTAAGAGCTTGGGAGTGTTACATGAGAAAATTCTTGAATTAAAAAAAAGTCATGAAGAAATATACTTGTTAGGATTTAGCCAAGGAGCTTGTTTAGCATTAGAATACGCTTCAAAAAACCAAGTTAATGGAGTTATAGCTTTTAGTGGAGGATTAATAGGAGAAGATTATGAATTAGAAGTTAAGACTAGAAACGATGTGTTTATAGGTTGTAGTGAGAACGATCCTTTCATACCTTTAGATAGAGCTGTGAAGTCCGCGGAATTATTTAAAGAAAAAGGAGGCAGAGTTCTTACTTTATTTTATCCAGGAGATACTCATTTCATAACGGATGAAGAAATAAAATTAGCTAACAAAATTATTAGTGGGATAGATATTTAAATCCTTATAAATTTCCTTTCTAACAATGGTATCAAGAGCACCGATAGTGTCAGTACTAGGACACGTAGATCATGGAAAATCAAGTATTTTAGATTCTCTTAGAGGTAGCAATGTAGCAGGAGGAGAAGCTGGAGGAATTACGCAAGCTATAGGCGCTAGTATAATGCCTTTAGATGTTATTAAAAAAAGATGTGGAGAAATGCTTAAAAATCTTAATATTACCCTGCCAGGATTATTATTTGTTGATACGCCTGGACACGCAGCTTTTACTAGTTTGCGTAAAAGAGGCGGTAGTTTAGCAGATATAGCTGTTGTGGTAATAGATATTAATGAGGGTTTTCAACCTCAAACTTTGGAAGCTATAGAGATTCTTATGAATAGCAAAACTCCTTTTGTTATAGCTGCGAATAAATTAGATGTTATACCTAATTATAGGAAGTTAGGAAATAATTTTATTAGTACTTTGAAAAATCAGAATGAGAATGTTAGGACCGCTATAGATAATAAGATTTATGAAATCGTAGGTTCTTTACACGAAAATTTTAAGTTAATGAGTGATAGGTATGACAGGATTAGTGATTACACTAATCAAGTTGCTATAATACCTTGTAGTGCGACTGAAGGAATAGGTATTGAAGAGTTGTTAATGATCATAACAGGTTTAGCACAAAAGTATTTGGAAAAGAATTTGATTCTGGATGTGAAAGGGCCGGGAAGAGGAGTTATTATAGAAGTTAAGGAAACCATAGGGATGGGGAAAACTTTAGATGTTATATTACATAATGGTTCTTTAAAAATTGGTGACGAAGTAGTAATTGGAGGTGTTGAAGGACCTGTAGTTTCTAAAGTTAAAGCTATTATGATGCCTCATCCTTTAAATGATATGATGGATAAGAAATCTAAGTATAAAAGTGTTAAGCAGGTTGAAGCCGCGACTGGTGTTAAGATTTGCTTGTCTAATTTTGATGAGAGTATAGCAAGCGGTATGCCTTTGGTAAGAATTGATAATGATAAACAAGAAGCTATAGAAGAAGTTAGGAATCAAATAGAAAAGGTTGAGTTTGATACTGATAAAGACGGTGTTATTGTTAAAGCAGACACCATAGGTAGTTTGGAAGCTATGATTAATTTGTTAAAAGAAAACAAAATACCTATGAGAAAAGCTAGTGTGGGTGGAATAACAAAAAAAGATGTTTCTGATGCCGAAAGTGTTTTTGAAGATAATCCTTTGCACGCAGCCATCCTAGGTTTTAATATTAAACAAGTTGATAGTACTTCAAAAGTTAACATAATTGTGAAAGATATAATATACGCGATTATAGATGAATACTTGCTTTGGCAAGAAAAAATTAAGAAAGAATTGGTTAAACAAAAACTGGATAAGATTTACAAGCCTTGTAAAGTGGAGATTTTGAGGAATTGTATTTTTCGTCAGAGCAATCCTTGTATAGCAGGTATGAGGATTTTAGAAGGTACTGTGAAATCAGGGGTTAAGCTTATGAATTCTAATGGTAGTTACGTTACGCATGTTAAGAGTATGCAAGCAGAAAATGATAGTGTGAACGTTGTGGAGAGTGGTAAAGACGTGGCTGCTCAGTTACCTGGTGTTATGGCTGGTCGTCATATTAATGAAGGAGATATTTTGTACTCAGATCTTCATGAGAATGAATTTAGAGAGTTGAAGAAGAATAAAGAATTTCTTTCTAAAGAAGAGTTAGCTTTGTTAAAAGAAGTGGCTTTGATTAAAAGAAAACATAATCCTTTATGGGGTGTATAGACTTTGTACGATTTTTTTAATAGTAAGAAAAAGAAGGTTTTTTTAAAAGATGTTGAAAATAGCTTTGGTTGTTCTTTCGATAAAGATAATATTTTTTTTATAAATAATAAAGGTAAAGTGTATATGCTTAGTAAAGATTTTAGTTTTTTAAAAACAGAACTTTTCAGACTTGACGCTATGGGCTTATACATAGGTAGGTATAATCAAGGAATTTATAAACCTAGTATTGAAGGCAGTCAGTTATTAGGTCCTAAAGCTACAAAAAACGTTATTGAGTTAACTAGGGAGCAAAGAAACGAGTGGTTATTAGGCCATGACGTACCCGTAAGTGCTGAAGAAAATATTTATATTCTAAAATACGAGGATGATTATTTAGGCTCGGGTAAAGTTAAGGAAGGTTATGTTTTGATTAATATTCCTAAAGCCAGGCGTTTAAAAGTAGTAAATGATTAATTCTTTTTCTTAAAGTTACAAAATGTCTTCTATAGGTTTCTTCTTGGCTTTTTTTTCAACAGATTGTTCTTTTTGAGATAAGTCCACGCCTAACTCCCTTAAAGCATTGCTGTGCATTTGTATAAAATGCTCGACTATGCTTAAAATCCTTGTGAGCTCTTCTCTTTCTTTGCCTAGTGTTGATAAAGCTCCTTTATGAAATCCTATTTGTTCGTCTTTTGATTGCGTTTTTTCATCTGTCATAAAAAATTCACCTAATAAAAAAGAAGTAACACATAATTTATAAACGTTATTCTTATTTTAATGAACCAAAATTATTATAAACAAAGTTACAAAACAAGTAAATAAGCATTATGATACTAGGAAAAATAATTGGGAAAATTACTACAAAAGAATTCAAGTTTATAGTAGAGAAAGAGACTAAAAAATTTGAGTACGTACAAGTTTATCATAAAGCCTACGAATACGTACTTTGTCAAGTAGTAGAGTTAGAAACTGATTCTGATAAAACCTTGGCTGATTGTCAAGTTATAGGTTATAAAGAAAATGATCGTATTAAAAAACCTATGATACCTTTTGATCCCCAAAGTGAAGTTCTTAGAGCCGAAGATGATTTTATAAAAGAAGTGGTGAAGTTAAATAATGATTATAAAGGATTCATAGGCAGATTAGACGGTAGAGATATACCTGTTTCTATGGATTTGAATAAAGTTCTTAGTATGCATTTAGCAGTCTTAGCAAAATCAGGTAGTGGTAAGTCTTACGCAGTAGGCGTGTTATTGGAAGAAATGATTAGTAAGAATATACCTTTGTTAATTATTGATCCGCATGGCGAATACTCTAGTTTGAAATATAAAAATAGTGATGAGAAAGATATTACTGAATTAAAAAAGTATGGTTTGGAGCCTGAAGGATTTAACGTTGTGGAATACGGAGATATAGAGATTAATAAAGGCGTTCATCCTTTAAAGCTTAACCTCGGTAGTAATCAAGAAGAATTGATTCATATGCTACCTGGAAAGTTATCTACTAATCAATTAGCCTTAGTTTATAACTCTTTAAAAACTTCAGATCCTAATGATTTGAATTCTCTTATTCTTAGTTTAGAGCAAGAAGAACATAATGCTAAGTACAGCGTTATTAACATGGTTGAATACTTGAGGGATCTGGAAATATTTTCTAACACTAATACTAACTACGCAGGCTTTATTAAACAAGGACAAGCTACTATTATGAACTTGAAAGGTATAAATCCTGAAGTTCAAGAAATGATTGTTTATAAAATTACTAAGGAGTTGTTTGAGTTACGTAAAAAAGAAAAAGTCCCCCCGTTTTTTTTAGTAATTGAAGAAGCGCATAATTATTGTCCAGAACGTAGTTTTGGCGAGACCAAGGCTAGTAAGATATTGAGAAATATAGCTAGTGAAGGTAGGAAGTTCGGCTTGGGACTTTGTCTTATTAGTCAGAGACCTGCAAGAGTTGATAAGTCTGTTTTAAGCCAATGTAGTAGTCAAATAATTCTTAAAGTTACTAATCCTAATGATTTGAAAGCATTAAGTAATAGCGTGGAAGGCTTAACATCTAATACTGAGAAAGAAATTCAGAATTTGAATATTGGTCAAGGTTTAGTAACTGGAATAACAGATATTCCTTTACTGGTTAATATCAGGCCTCGTAAGAGTTTGCACGGAGGGGTTTCTAAGAAGATCGTTGAAGCAGATAATTTTTCGGATAGGCTTGAGGATTATAAAGAAAAAGAAGTGCTTCCTTTAATCATACCTACTATGAGTGCTAAGGATGTTAAATTAATGTCTGAGGAGGATGTTAAAGAAGTTAAAGTTGTTCTTAGGCCTTGTTATTTGTGTAAAGTAGAATCTAAAAATAATAATACTTTTTCTTTGTTAATAGATCGTACTAATTCAGGAATCATAGTGGATAAAGAGTCTGGAAAGATTAAGAAGCTTCCTGAAATGGAAAAGCTCAGTAAAGAACAAGTCATGGTTTTAAAACAGGTTTTTAAGCATAAGGAATTGGACAAAAATAAGTTAGAAGAAAAAGCTTATGAAGCATTGCTCAGATCTAATTATTTGGTAAAAGAAAAAAATTATTTGAAGATTTCTGAAGATTATGCTTTTTCAAAACTTGATAATTATAAAACTTTTGAGTCTGTGAAGTATGAAGATATTGAATATCATGAAAAACAAAGTGCTTTGGATGATGATAAAGTGATTAATAAATTGGGTAAATATGTTAAGATTAAAGATAAAAAAGAATGTTATTTAGTAACGTATAAACCTGAGTATTAAGCAATTGTTTCTAATATACTGGTGAGGTGCCATAGTTGAGTCCTGACATAATCAGGTACGTTCACGTCATTACTTAAGTCTTCTATATCGGACAATATCTTATTTATAGTTAAAGATCTTGATCTTTCTTCACAGCCTTGTATGTCTTTTTTCATTACAGAAATCTTATTCTTAATACTTTTAGAAACTGTATTATCATCTTCAATTTCTTCCAGGATATATATTATTTCATTTAAAGACGACATCTTAAAAAAACCCTTTTTTTTCTTAATTACTCCTCATTATTTTTTTCTAATAACTTTAAAACTTCGTTTCTTAAAGTTTCTGCTTTGTCAGCATATTTTGATTCTTCTTTTTTAACTAGTTCTAATCTTTTTGTTATTAAATCTTTTTTTTCTTTTAATTCTTTCTTAATTTTTTCACTTTTTACTTTAACAACTATGTTACCAATTATTTTACTTACTTCAGAACCGTTTATTTCTTCTAAGGCACTTTCTATTTCTAAAAGCCTAGTTTGAAGATTGTGTCTTTGAGAAATTAAATTTTGAGCGTTTTGCTCCAGATGAGAAAGTTCATCAACTTTTTTTTGAGCTTCTTCTTTCATTCTTCTAAAACCTCACTAGTTTTTTCGAACACTTGAATTAGTTTTGTTAATGTGTTGAGTATTGAGCGTAAAGCACTTACGTCTTTGGCCCAAGCATTTATGAATAAAAAATCTTTTTTTCTTTTTAAATCATATCCTGCTCTTTGATTTTTAAAAACCTTATCTTCGGGTTCTAAAGCTTTTTCGAAATAACGTTCAGGATCTTTTACTTCTATTACAGCTTTATATTTCATATTGCTTTTACTACTTTAGGTATAGTCCTAGTTTTAAACAATACCTTGGAACCACAATATATACACCTAACTCTTTTACGCATTTGTTCAGGAGTTACGATTTTATTACAGCTAAAACATTTATATTCCGTCATTATGCACCACCTTTTAAATTTAAGATATTTTCTTATCCACAAAATAAGCTTTGTTAGTAAAAACTTTTTTACATTTTTTACATTCCCAAATACCTGCGGATTTTCTTTTTACACTAACTGATCCACAGTAAGGACACTTATACTTATTTTTTGCTAAACTTTCTATTTTACCAAGTTTGTGTTTTACAGTTCTTCCGTACCTAACTCCAAATCTTTTAGTAGTTCCTTGATTTTTTTTTACCATTTTTTTATTATTTTAACAAATCCTTTTTTTTAAGATGGGGCTGCCCGGACTTTCATCAAAGTAATGATTCTTTATTAGCTTTTGCTTTGAACCGGGAGCTCCAGGTCCCAAACCTAAAAGGTTAACCAAGTTACCCCACAGCCCCAAATCTTTATTATTAGTATTCACGGAACGAGAAAGGGTTTATAAAGTTTTTTCTTAAAAAAAAAAAGAAGTAAATGAAAATACTCAGGCCAAAGATTCCTTTTCTTAACGTTGATGCGGATAAAGACGTTTAACTTCCATAGGTATTAAACCTTTTTCAAATTCCATCTTAGCAATCTCAACAACGTTATACTTAATCTTTTCCAAATCTTTCTTACTAAGTTTAATAAGTAAGGGAGCACCCATACTTATTTGTAAAGCGCGAGAACCAATAATCCTGGCTTTTTCGTACTTAGTAACTTCGTCTTCTTTAAGCTTTACATTAACCATTTATAACGCCTCCAATTTCTTACGTAATTCACTAGCTTTTTTCATAGCTAAATCAACCATGGCATCAATATCTTCCATACTAAGAGGATAATCACCGCCTTTTTGTAAAGCACATATGTTGTCTTTATCCAAACTAGTTATGGTTAATCTCGCGTCTATTAAAGATTCTTCTTCTTCAGTAGGATCTACTATTAAAGAATCTCCTATTTTACAAACAGTTATGGGTATAGGTAATTTTTTCACAACTATCTTTTTATTAGTTCTTTTATGATAGTCGACTCCGTCTTCAGTTATTTCGGGGAACCTAGCGGTTTTAATAGCTGCTAAAGCTCCGAATCCACCCATGTCTATTAAGTTACCATCGTAATTAACAGGTGCCACGTCTACACTTATACTCCATACTTGTTCTCCTTTTTCAATACATAAAGATTTAGTATCGATAGATTTGCTTTCCCTAATACCTCTGTCAATAACCCTGCTTGCTTCAATACTGTCAATACTAGGAGGTCCTGATTCGAACTCGGGATTACTCATAGGAAGTAATTCAGCATTAACCATTAAAACTCCGTCATCAGGAGTGTCAGGATAAGGTTTTTCTAAAGCCATCTTCACACCTACGAATATTTCAGCGTCACCAAATTTTACTTTGGCACTGCCTTCAGCCGTGCTTAACACGTCTGTTTCTAATTCTACAGGTCTTAACTCGTCTAGTTTCCTACCGTCTAATCTTACTCCTTTCTTTAAGGAGTTTCTTATATGATCTTTGATTTCTTGATTCATTTTTCACCTTCCACTTCATACTTTTTCTTTAAAGCTGTTCTTTGAACTTCAGCAATTTTTATTAAAGATGGTTTTACTAGTTTAAGAGCATCTTTCAAGTCTTTTTTAGATATTATACCATCCATTTGTAATAGAGTTATTTCCTCCGTACTAGGTATCATAGCGATAGGTATGTCAGCTGCTTCGTTATCATCTAAGTGTTCTTCGTCACCATCTAGATCAACTACTAAAAAATCTTTTATCTTACCTATGCTCACAGCAGGTATCATATCTTTCATTTTTATACCCGCATCTGCAAGTGCTATACTAGCCGCGCATATACCTGCGCATCTACTACCCGCATCTGTTTGAGGAAGTTCTATAAATACGTCAACTACAGCATTAGGATAATCTTTCAAGTCAAGAACTTGAGTTAATGCTTTTTCAGTTACCATACTTATTTCTTTACTTCTCCTACTAGGACCTGGTCTTACTCTTGTTCCATCACCACTAAAAGGCATCATGCTATAATTACATCTTAGTATGCCTGTTTTAGGGTTTTGTAAAAATTTAGGATGTAAATCTCTTGGTCCGTATACAGCTGCGTATGCTTCTGTATCTCCTATTTTAAATCTTGCACTTCCATCCGCTTTCTTTATAACTCCTGCTTCAGCCTCTATTTTTCTTGGCTCATCTAGTTTTCTTCCGGAGGGTCTTTTAAATTTAGTCATTTTTTTCCACCTTTGTTGTTTAATAATTCTTTTACTCTGTCTGTCAATCCTTTAGTATGACTTTCTCTTTCTATTAGTTTTATGGCTTTGTAAACTAGGGTTTCCATTTCTGGTTCTCCCTGTAACCATATCCAACCGTTTTGACCGACTACTATTTTACAATTAGTCGCGTCTTTTATTAAAGAAACCATGCTTCCTTGTTTACCAATAATTCTTGGTACTTTATGACAGTTTACCTTTATAATCCTGCCACCTCTTAATCTTCTTAATCCTTGACCTTTAACCGTCAAATCGACTAGGTTTTGACTGGTTACATTAGTTATTTTTACTATTGCATAGTCTTCTAGTCCGAAATATTTAGTTAAGTCAGCACCTCTTGCGATGTAATCAAAACTAGCATCTTTTAATGGTAGTACTGCGGAGTATGGACTGTTTATGTCGAATCTCCATCCACTTACTAAAATATCTATTACTTTTCCTATTATTGTATCGTCTTTCTTTGGCATGTACCTGCCTGCTAAAGGCATGGTTTTCAATACTTTTCCGTCTACGGATAATATTCCTAATCTATTCGCGATTACGTTTTCTTTATTTCTGTACGTTCCTTGGCTTGGTAAAAAATCCATACCTTTTGCTACTATTTGTCCTGGAACGACAACTTCTCTATCTTTTGCTATTAATTCACTCATTGTTTATTCACCTTTCATATTAATTGTAACTTCACCTTTTGTTTTTGAACCTAAATCGTCCATAACTTCTTGTTTTATACCACTTGGTATTTCTAAATGGCAAGAGTAAGTACCATCGTTTTTCCAATCTTCTTTTTTTAATTGGCCTATGTTCATTAACCATCCTCTTAAAGCACTTGCGTGTTTCATGCTTAGCCCGATTTCTAGTATTGTATTGTCTTCTTTTATGGGTATGACTGGTTTTAAAGCTTCTAAGACGTTTTTGAATTGATCTTCGGCTTTTTTAAACTCGTCAATCCTTACTTTGGCTTCTTCTAAAGCATTTCTTATCCTAGTTTCGGGATGTGGTAATTTAGATTTGGGATCTATTGTTCTTCTATGAATCATATTGATTAGTTTTCTTTTCTTCTCTTCTCTTAATTGATCCCTGTATTCTTGAGTTAATTGTATTTCTCCTTCGCTCATCATTGTTTGAGCTATCTTCATAACTTCATTTGTTTTGAAGACGAGTTCTAAGTCTTCTTCAGAAGCAGACACTCCTTTTTTAGCATCGCTGAATACTTGTTGCGCTCTTAGTAATTCCGCTAGTTCTTCAACGTCGTCTTTGTTTTTATCTTTGTATTCTATTGCTAATTCTGGTTCTACAACTAACTCGAACTTTTTACCGTATTTTTCGTAACGAACTAAATTAAAACTTACTCTTTCCTTGTCATATATTTGTTTTTTAATCATTGTTTTATTTGTTCTATGTCTTTTTTAGTTAATTTCTTCATTAAACTATTCTGTTTGTCAATAATCGCGGCGTCGATTCTTTCTAGTTTAAAATCTTCACCTAATACTTTTTTTAATATTTTTACTGCTAATGATAAGCTTTGATTTAATGATAAATCCTCTTTGTATTCTTTGTGTAGGATTTCTTCACCTTCGGATTCTCCTTCCCCAATAATTTTGGCTTTGTATTGGTAATAAATACCTGTAGGGTCTGTTTCGAATAATCCTGGTCCTTTTTCGTCAACTCCTGCTATTAAAGTAGATACTCCAAAAGGTCTTAATCCTCCGCTTTGAGTACATAATTGTTTAAGATTACATGCGTCTTTAACAATTGCTAGTATGTCTATAGGTGATCCGTATTCTACTCTGTGTTGTTGAGCTTTAACTTGTGCTCTTTCGAATAGTACCCTGGCATCGCTTAATATACCCGCTGCTGTTCCCATCATATGATCATCTATTTTGAATATTTTCTCAATAGTTTCAGGAACTACTAAGTGATCTAATATTCTTTTATCAGTTACTAAAACAACTCCTTCTTTGCTTGTTATACCAATTGCTGTATTTCCTAATCTTACTGTTCTTTTAGCGTACTCTACTTGTAAGAGTCTACCATCAGGGCTGAACATTGTTATTGCCCTGTCATATCCCATCATTTGATGTTGTACTGGTTCCATTTTATTTTTTTCACCTTCCTACTGCTTTTATTGTACCACTTGTTTTAATGTTTTGAAGTATTACTTCGTCCGTTCCTATTCTTCTTATGAATAATAATGCGGATCTAACCCTATCTAGGGATTTGGCACTTGTTCTTATTATTACTTCAGAATTTTTATAGTCAGTTTTTACAGGTACTAATCCTGCACTTGCTGAATCGAAAATTCCTAATAAACTTTTTAATTCTTGTATTATTTCATTCATAGGATTTTTTTGTTTTAAAACGCTTTTAGAGTGTATTTTTATTCTCAAATATCTTTTTTTTTCTTTCAAACTTGGCATTAAACCTTTGAGCTTCTTAGGCATTTTTTATCATCCTCTTAGAAGAAATTAAGCTCTTATTCCTCTCTCTTCTCCCTTTAAGGGCTAGGAATAAACTTTAATTTATAAAATTAACTATTGTAATATTAAGGAGGGTTCGGATTTTTTTTTAAAGTTATATTTATATAATCAGCTTCGTTTTCTTTTTTTTAATGGATAAAGTAAAGGAAATGACTGGTTTTTTGTTATCTTTGGATAGGTTTAAGAATTTTGAGTTAAAAAAGGATGCTAGTAGGCCTTATATTATGGAAAAAAATGTTTCTAGAAAAAATTCTGAA
>SKFY01000013.1 GCA_007117755.1 Candidatus Woesearchaeota archaeon
CTAATATGAATTCTAAAGCTATTTGAGCTTTATTTTTTTTCAGATATCTCAACTCGATCACCAACGTTTTTAAAAACTAATGTATGTTTACCCTCGTAAGTATCTATGCTACCATTAATATTAGCCCTTGTAGATTGCGACACAGTTATAGCCCCTGATCTTCCACGCATATCAAATAACACATAATTTTCACCTATTACCACCCCAATTATTCTGGGAGGCATATTTATAGAAACGGTTTTTTGACTACCAACACCCATATAATATAATTCTTCAGACGTCGATATTATTTCCCTAATCGCTCTTTCAGCTTGTGCGACAGCGACGTCTGTCTGTATATTTTCTTGTTGAGATATATAAACAGTTATTAGAGGAACTATTAGTAGCATTGTAAAGCCAAACACTAGTAAGTATTCCATGCTAACTTGAGCCTTGTTTCTCCCTCTTTTTAAAAGCATAATAATTAATGTTGTAAAGGTTGTTTATAAATTTACTGTGTATTAAAAAAATAAATAACCTTTTTAATATTCTAGTATAGATTTTAGTATAAAAATAAAAATATTTATAAATAACAACAAACAAAGTAAAGTAACACAATAAGTAATTACAAAGTGTTAAATTTACAACGAGGTGAAAATAATGAAAAATAAAGGACAAGCAGCAATGGAGTTCCTAATGACGTATGGCTGGGCTATACTAGTCGTAATAGCAGCCATAGGAGCATTAGCCTATTTTGATGTTTTCAGTGCGGATAACATACTACCTGAAACAACAACTTTTTCAGCCCCTATTCCTAGTCTTGACACAGCAGTCGCAACTGTTAATGCAGACGGGAATACAGAGTTAGAAGTAGCGTTTAGGAACAACGTTGGTGAACAAATAAATCTTACAGGAGTAGGAAGTTCAGCAGCTGAGACTTGTGAAAATATTGAGAACGTCACGTTCGAAGGTACCGACGATGGTTTAGTGGAAAGTGGAGAACAATTCTTATTAACATGGGAATGTGAAGGCGTTACTAATAGAATTAGAGGAGATTTCTCCTTTGAATACACAAATATGAGAACTGGACAGACAAGAACTCACACAGGAGATATTAGTGTAAGACCCTAAACAAAAAAAGTATTAATTTTTTTTATTTTTTTTAATTTCTTTCTAGTATTTAAAAATGAGATATTAATTAATTTAGTATATGTAAGACTACGTATTAACAAATAAAGATAGATGATAAGCCTCCGGTGGGATTTGAACCCACGATCTCGTGATTACAAGTCACGCGCATTACCGCTATGCTACGGAGGCAAGTATAATAAAACAGGATAAACACATCCTTTAAAAATATTTTTACGTAAACATAATAATTAATGAACTAAATTAGACTAACCAGCAGAGCAGATAATATACCAATAAAAACCCCTACTAATACTTGAGAAACATTATGACCTTTAACAACAGGTATTTTATCTTTTTTTAACAAAGTGTTTAATTTCTCAGCCTGTAAACCCAGATTATGACGTACCTTAACAGCGTCAGAAGCCACTATCATAGTCAAAACCAGACCAAGAAAAAACAATTCATCAAAACCCCTATTTAAGTAAAGAGCAGCAGTTATAGAAGAAATCAAAGCAGTATGAGTGCTAGGCATACCTCCATTAGATATTCCTTTATGAAACTCCACAACATGACTGCTAAACTTAGAAGTTATTAGTTTTAAAACTATGGCCAATAACAAGGCTAAAATTATCGTTACGAAATAATTATTTAATAACATGGTCTCTATGAACAGGAATAAATGCTTTTTTTAAACAGATATAAATTTTTCGCTTATAATACTCTTCTATAAATAGTATTTATTAAAATCCAATCTATCAAAATAATAATCAAAGCAGAAAATAAAGATATCATACTTAAATTAATATTATTATACCCTCTTAATGCATTAAAATCAAATTCATCTAAAGTAGCCATTAAAGATTCCCTATCAGGAGCATAAAAAAAGTTCCCACCCGTACGCTCAGCCAAATCCCTCATAGATTCAGTTTCGTACGCAGCACTCAAACCATAATATTCAGGCAGAAAACCAATAGGACCTCTATCAGTACCCACAGTTATTGCATAAATAACAACATCATTATTAATCGCGTAATTAGATGCTTCCATAACAGGATCACTAACTAATGGGGAGATAGTTCCTAAACCATCAGATATTAATAATATAGCTCTTGAATTATTAGAATTTATTAGTAAATTAGTACTTGTTATTATAGCATTAGAAAAATCAGCTCCGCCACTAGGCAAAACCTGCATGTTAAATAAAGATGTTCTGGCACTAAGCTTGCTATAAGTAAGAGGCTGAGTAATAAAAGTCACTCCTCCAAAAGATACTAAACCAATACCTGTATTAGGAGGCGTAGCAGAAATAAATTCTTCAGCATATTCTTTAGCTACTTGAAATCTCGAAACTTCATAATCAGCCGTAGTCATAGAAGGACTGGAATCTATAGCTATAACGAAGTCAACTTGGGAAACTTCAGTTAAATAATTAAAGGAAGCCCCTGATAAAGTAAGTACTAATAAAAGCAACACGACACACCTTATTACTAAATGAGTTAAGTTTTTAGTTATTAAATCCTCTCCTTTTATTCTTTTCAGAGTTTCATAGTTAGCAAATCTTAAAGCATTAACTTTATTTTTCTTTAAAAAATAGAAGTGACTAAATATTAGTGCAGGAATCATAAATAAAAAAAATAAAGCATTAGGATTTGAAAATGTTAAGTACATAATTATTTTTAACCTCTTTTTGTTCTTTTATTGAAAAACTTCACGATCTCATCAAGATAATCACTATCCGTATTCAGTAATAAAAAATCACCACGACTTTTTCTAAATACAGAATGAACATAATCTATATGCTTCTTATTAAGTTTTTCGTATTCAACACTTATCTTCGAAATATCTGCATAAACATTATCTTTTTCAAAAGGATTTTTTAACATGAACCTTCCTTTTATATGAGGTAATTTTAAATCCCTAGGATCTCTAATCATAAAAGCTATCAGTTCAAAACTATCACTGCACATCCTAACGTAACTCTCCCAGTTTTTTTCTAAACCAATAAAATCAGAAACTATAATTATAACAGCCCTATTACCTAATAAAGACTGAGTGAGTAATAAAGCCCTAGACAAACTAAAACCTCCACCGTAATTTTCATTGTTCAATAATACCTTTTTAATATTATTAACAACACCTTTACCAATAGAAGGATATATCTTATTAATCAAAGTGTCATTAAACATAGCCATACCAACATTATCTCCTGATTTTAGTAAAGACTCTGACAAAGTATGTATCATTTCAGCAGCGTATTCACATTTTAATTTTTCATGACTGCTAAAAAGCATAGAATCACTAACATCAAATAAAAAAAAAATTGTGTGATTTTTGTATTCTTCAAATTCCCTCACCAATATATTTGAACTTCTTAAACTGGCTTTCCAATCTATTATGTTAGCATCATCTTCAGGTTGATATTTTCTAAAACCAGCGAATTCTAAACCTTTACCTTTAAAAGCAGTTCTGAAATCTCCTTCAGAGTCTCTAGAAAGAACATCTCTTTTTGAATAAAAATCTAATTTTTTTACTTCGGGCTCCAGATTTATTTTTAATTCTTTTATAGCCATGGTCAAAGAGTTATTAATACCTTGTTTTTCTTTACTAAAGCAACTTTACTTTAGCCAGTAACTCATTAATTATCATATCAGTGTTTATATCTTCCGCTTGTCCTTCAAAATTAACAATTATTCTATGTCTTAGAACATTATAAGCTACTTCTTTAACATCTTCTTGAGTTACATAAGTTTTTCCTTTTATTAAGGCTTTAGCTTTTGAAGCCACGTATAATCCAATACTAGCTCTAGGACTGGCTCCGAAAGATATGTATTTAGCATGTTCTAATTTATAATTTTCAGGTCTTCTAGTCGCGTCTATCAATCTCACAATATACTTTTTAACTTTTTGTTCAACAGTTATTTTACTAGCTAATTTTTGAGAATCAATTATTTCTTTTTTAGACAATATTTTTTTAAGGCCGAAATCAGAAAATGATTTAGTGTTAAGATTTGTATCCAGTATTAATAATTCTTCAGCATTATTAGGATACCTCATTATTGTTTTAAATAAAAAACGATCAAGCTGAGCTTCTGGTAATTGATAAGTACCTAATTGCTCCAACGGGTTTTGAGTAGCCATTACAAAAAAAGGATCTTCTAACTTATATGATTTAGTTCCTATAGTTACTTGTTTTTCAGCCATCGCTTCTAATAAAGCAGATTGTACTTTAGGAGGACTTCTGTTTATCTCGTCACCTAGTAAAAAATTAGTGAATACAGGTCCTTTTATTGTTTGAAAGCCTTTTTTCTGATCATAAGTAGTTATACCGATTATATCTGTAGGTAGTAAGTCCGGCGTGAATTGTATTCTTGAATAGTCGCAACCTGTTATTTCTGCTAATGCTCTTACAAGAATTGTTTTTCCTATACCAGGTATACCTTCTATTAGGACGTGTCCGTTAGATATTAAAGCTTCGAATAAAGAATTTATCATGTCTTCTTGACCAACAAATATTTTAGAAAGTTCTTTTTTTGCAAGATCTATTTTATCTTGATATTTTTTTATTTCGACACTTATATCTTGGTCAAGTTCTTCGTTAGACGCCATTATTGAGTAATTATACGAATTAATTTTATAAATTTATGTTTAAACTAAGAAATAACAACACATCATTTTTTTAGAAAGTTTTATATAAATAAATAAGACATAATAACATTTAAGTATGGAAAAAGAGGCTGAGAAACCTAATAGAATTCAGATTGTTAAAGATTATAGAAGGAAGACTGAATACTTGTTAGAAAAAAATAAAGTTGAAGAGTTAGAGTTATATGATGTTTCTAAAGAGTTTTTTAAAAAATATTTAAATGTAAATTACGAAGCCACTTGTAAAGAGTTGATTAATAAAGTTAATACTACTTACATACCCGAACATTTAGAACCTAGCATAAAGAATTATTTGGATACCTTAAGCGTTGTAGAGTATAAAGATTCTTTTATGGGTGATCAACAAATAAAGATTATGCTTGAATATTTTAATACTATTCTTAAGAAGTTGGATGAAGAGCCTCAGAAAAAAAGTTTTTGGAAAAGCATATTTAAAAGAAAAAATAATGTTTGAAAATAATACTTTATTATCGGCTTAAATATTAATTTTATTTACTAAAAAATTTTTGTTTTAAACCAACGCTGACGAATAATAATATAGATAACAAAGTTAATATAGCTGTCCATATTAATATCTGAGTAGTATGTTCTTCTCCTAACGAAATCGATCTTTGAACTAGGCCCGGACTTTCCCTTCTTACTTCTTCTTCTTGGTTTAATAAGTGTCTACATCCATTAATAACTGAATTAATCATGTTACTGGCTTCTTCTATTCTACCTTGGTTTAATAACTCTGTTGATTGGTCTAAATAATAATTTAATTCTTGACATTCAGGATGTTCTCCTAGTAAATCCCTTGCGAAGGTGACTTTTACACGAACATCGTCTCCTATACCCGTTCTTTCTAAGCTACTTATTAGTATACTGGCTGAATCCGTGAATTCTGGTTCTGTGACGCTTACGTTAATTATTACTTCGTATGGTCCGTCTTCTCTGTAGTTTGATAATATTAATTCTAACGATTCTTTTTGGTTCATGTTTAATGAAGCGATATAATCTTTACTTAGTGATTTAGTTACGTTTTGGCCTGGCACATCAGCACTTATACTTATCCCTCTAAGGTCTTGATCCCACGTGTTATGTAATTCTATAGGCACACTTATAGTCCTATTAGCATACGTCGTGACGTTACCAGGAAATAAAATAGTGAGTGGCTTAGGAACATCAACTTCCTCCCTGAACGGCACAGGAACCGCAGTAGTAGTGGTTCTCTCCCTTATAACTTCTTCAAGATCCTGAGTATCTTGTTGAGCATCATCTATAACAGTTATATTAATAGCGTGACTCATTGCATTCCTGCTAGGATCACCCATAGTAGCTTCAAATACAACACCAATACATTGCCCTATACCACCTTGAGGAATCACAGTTATATCATCACCACTTATAGAAAAATCTACAAGAGAACAAGGACTTAAAAAAATAGGAGTATACTGTAAAATTGTAGGCCCGTCAACACCACCCATTCTCTTACCATCCTTATTCAAATCTTCTTCATACCAATAAAACCTTTGAGTAGCGGGATTGCCAGTGTTACTAAAATAATTATTCCAAGTAGTAGTACCATTAACTTCTAAGTTTTCTAAACTACCGTTACAATAAGCTATATCATGATTGATCGCGTCAAAATTTATTAACCAAGTAAAAGATATAACTGCAGATCTTTCATCTTCAATATAAAGAGTTAAATTATTTATTCCGTGTTCAATAATACTAACATCTAAATAATAATAAGTATTGACCGCATTTAAAGCATTAGTTATAACCTCTTGTATTTGATTATTTAAAACCCAGGTAAAAGTAGCCTGATTTTCAGGCAAAGTATCAGTATCAATAATTGCTTGAGCATCAAATAAGTAAGGATCATCAAAATACTCAGAATAAGATAAAGTAGCAGCAAAACAATTATCTAAAAAAGATATATTAACTTCATATCTTAAACTAAGATTTTCTTTATCATCTTCAACACCAACACTTCTGAATTCATCAATAGCAACGTTATTTGTTTCATTATAATAAGGTCTTATAAAAGTTATTATAGGATCCTCAGTTGGTTGCTCTACAGAAAAGTTTATTGTTTGAGTATCATTTAATCCCTGTGAATCAGAAACCCTTAATGTTATGTAAGCATTAGTTTCTAGCGTTGAAGGAGTAAATAATAAAACAGCTCTTCTTAAAGAAAGGTTATCATAAGAACCTGAACCATAAGATAATTTATCCAATGAAAGATTCTGTAAAGAAGCAGTATAATTAACTATTTCAAAAGTTAAAGTTTCAGAAGGATCGTGTAATAAATCATAATCCCTAGCGAACAAAGTTTTTTCTAATTCTCTACTCGCCACAGCTTCAGAAATTGTTATATTATGAGGCTCATGACTTCCTGAAGGATCTACAAAGAAAGGAGGATCATTAACCGAAGATATTGTGAAGTTAAGAACCTTTGAAGAATTTTCATTAAAAGAACCAACAGAGTTTATTAAAGAAATGTTTAGTTGATGATTACCTACTTGTTCATTACTTAATCTCATATCAAGTTCTGTTAAGTTTAATAACCATTGAGTAATCCTTTCACCCCCCAATAATTCGTCACTTAAAATTTCTAAATCATAATGATTTTCTGAAAAATCTGTTAAGCTTTCAAATACCAAAGATAGATTATCACCATCAAGATCTGTTCCGTTTATAATTAATATTATGTCATCGTATTGTTGGAAATTTTGGTTATTAGACAAATTAATAAAGGGAGGGTTGTTAAACTCTATTGTTAGTTGCATCGTTTTAGAATCGTTAAATTCACCGTCAGATACTGTTATATTAATAAAATGAATCCCTACTAAACTAGCATTTTTAATTGAGAAGTTTAATAATCCATCTTCAGATATGTTAAATAAAGAATTATTTGTGTAATAAGTTAAATTAGCATATTCATCACTATTGTAAGTTAACTCGTCAGGATCAGAAGCATTAACTTGATAAATAAAATCAGCAAAAGTATACGCGGTTTGTTCATATATACTACCGTGTTCACTATATTCATGAATTACAGGAGGATCATTAACATTAGTTATGTTAAAAAATACGTCAGGAATTATTTCTTCACCACCTTCGTTGTCATACACTCTTAAATTTACATATCGACATATAACATGATCATTAGTTAAAGTAGTATTTATTAAAGCAGAAGCATTAGTCGCGTTCTGATTAAGAACTGTTAAGTTCCAAGGAAAATCAACCTGACAAGGATAACTAGATGATGATAGTATTTCAAAATTGAGAATATCGTCTTCATCCGGATCTTCAGCTTCCAATAAATAAGTAAAGTTACCATTTTGTATTCCTTCTGGGCTATCAGAGAAATTGTTTAAAAAATACGGATTGAAATTAGTAGGGGAAATAGACAAATTAAAAGTAATAGTAGACGCGGATCTGTTAAAAGCTAAACCGAAACTATCTGTTAAGTTAATAGTTACTAACCAATCATGAGCATGAGTATTTGTAGCGTAACCTTCTTCTGTTTGAAAATACAAGTAACCAGAAGTATTTGTTTGTTGCTCAAATTGAAGAGCGTTAAAAGGCTCCACAACTAAACCCTCATCAGCAGGCTCAACAAAAACTGTGAAATTAAGAGGGTAATCCATTTCTAAATCATTTCCTTCCAAGGTAAGATTCCAAATTTCATTAGCTAAAATCTCTATAGGTTCTATTCCTTCAGCCGCCTGACCAGTAAAATACGCTTGATTATTAACAGGTATAAGTGTGAATACAAAAGTAGTACCTTTAGTTACGAAGCTTTCATCAACTTCTTCCCTAGCCTCTATAATTATGCTTTTATTTATTGCTTGTTTATTACTAGTAGGATTAGGAGAGCCAGTAATTGTTTGATGAGTTGGAGTACAAGATATTTGACCCGTTTCGCTATCTATCAAAGTACAAAGATCGTTGCTTTCCATACGGTATTCTAGCTCTATACCTTCTGAATAATTAGATTGAATGTAAAAAGTATGTTGTTCGTTTTCTGTTAAGTTTTCGTAAGAATTTACAGATATTAAACCATCAACGTCCCAATACAACGTGGGAATGGTGAAATTCCCTGTTTCTTCCATCATAATTAACTCAAGGTCTTGACTCATAAGGACATAATTTATTTTTTCTACGAATAAAGTACCGTTTACTAAGACTTCTATGGCTGAGACATTACTTTCTGAAAGGTCGCAAGTTTCTTCACAAACTCCTGAAAAAGAAGTGTTTGAATCAGAAGAATATATTCTCTTTATACCTTTACTTGTAAAAGCGTTAATTTCTAATTTTTCACCTTCAAAGTAACCCGTTATATTTATTTCTTTAACATTTTCTTTTTCAAAAGGTATTAATGCATCAAATTCAAAATACTCTTCTACAAATTTAACTTGTTCAGATTCAAAAGTAAAAGTTACGTAACCTGTGAAGACGGCTTGGTAAAGAGCAAATGCTATAAATATACTCATAGAGACCAATACTAAACTTAATAATAATTTTCTTTTATCCATAAACAAAAAAATTTTTTTCTCCTTCCTAGTCGTAATTTAATATTTGGTGATTTAAATAATTTTATTTTTTTGTATTCCATGAAACCATATAAGTTAAATAATCATAAAGCTTGGTTATTTCATGAATTAAACCCTTCTTTTTCTCAGTATCTAACAATTCATATTGTTCTAAACAGTTATAATAATATTTTTTTGCATTATTTAACTGATTGAATTGTAACGCATTATAAGCATTATTAAGGTTTTTCAATAATATCTGCACAGATTTACCCTTCAAAGGATAGTTATGCACTCTATAATTAAAATCTTTAGCATTCACTTCAGACGTGTTTATGACTAAATGTCTTAATTCTTGAAGATACGCCATTGCATAAATCTTTAATAAATTAGTCTTCCTAGTTTCTAGCAAGTGCATTTTTCTGTAAAGTTTAATAAAAGCATTTTCCAAAGGCTTTCTCTTTAGTTTAGGTATTTTATCATCTATTTCTTGCTTAGTAAATTCAGCAGGTAACTTAAAAACATAACTAAAATATTCTCTATTAATAGCTGTTAAAGAATGTACTAGAGGATGGGTTGATTTTATAATATCACTTGCCAACTCCATATTAGAAGCTGAATTATTAATTTTTTTCAATAAAGATATCTTCTGATCATTTGTTAAAAGTATTTGTTTTCTTTTATACTTGGTTAATAACCAATAAAGCTTAGCCTGGATAACTTTAATTTCTTTCCTAAAAGTTAAATAACCTATAGATACTATCGAAACAGCCAGTATAGTTGCTAATATTAAAGTAAAATAACTCGTTCCAGGATCTTCAACTATCGGAGCAGGTGTTTCTATTTGTATTTCTTCTTCATCTTCCTCAACCTCCTCTTCTTCATCTTCCTCAACCTCCTCTTCTGGTTCTACAGGAGGTATGTATTCACATTCTTCCCAAAATCTTCTTTGGTAATTATTAGGATCACAAACATTTATATCGTTACAATCTCTATACCTCGTACCATTTTCAAGACATCTACTCCAAGAACCACAATTCCATTCAGGTTCACAAAACTCTCTAGGTATTCCACCAGGAGAACTAGGTGTTGAAACAGGAGGATCATCACAAATAGCTTCTAAAGTCACCATATTTGAATCAGCAGTTAAATTACCACTGTCCGTAGCTACAAAATAAATTTCGTCATCATCACAATTACCACTAGGATTTACTATACGCACCTGACTAGTGTCTGGATTAATAGTTACTAGAAAATTGTTAGCTCCAAATACTTGATAAGACAATACAGGATCATCAGGATCTGTAAAGTGATTATCTAAAAACCAGGGAAATACAGCAGAACCCTCTCTTAAGTTAATACTTTCAAGATTTAGTATAAATTCAGGAGGATCATTTATAAATAAAACTTCAAAATCATAAGTTAAATTATATGAAAATACACAGTCATTAGTAGTTACCGCACTAAAATTTATACTTCTATTACCTACTGCTGAATTATTAGCATCTAAATGCAGAATTAAATTTTCATCAATAAAAGCTTCTAAACCTATACCTTCTAAGTAATTCAGCCAATAATCTATTGGTTGATCTCCATAAGAGGATATGGACAAGTTGCACATAACAGAGTTGTCTTCTATACGAGTACTCTGATTAAAATAAAGAGGACAATCATGAGTTATAACAGGTTTTATACCCACGCATAAATTCATCGCGCTTATAGCTTTACCTTCTAATTGTAGAGAATCTTCTACTGATGAAGATATATGTATGACGAGAATTGTTTGCATAATAACAGTGCTAAATAGTACAAGAACCGCTACTAAAACATAATTTTTCATCAGGTATAAAATTACTGCACGAGAACTATTTAAATATTGCTATAATATTTTATATCGTTATTGACACACCTGGTTTAGAAGTCTCAATATCTGCTTTTTTTAATTGGTTTTGACCTAAAAACAATTTCATTAACCTAGAAGGTTCAGTTTTTAATAAATAAATTCTTATATCTCCTTCATAATAACCTTCCCTGTCGTGTTTTGCAATAATCTCAATTCTTTTTTCTCCAGAAAAACTATGATTGAAATTTTGTGGTAAATACAAAAAATCTTTTAATACATCAGGAGCTGTTAAGTATAAGTAACCCGTTTTGTCAGACTCATAAAAAAAAGCTCTTCTTGAAGAGCCATTAATTGATATAGTACCGAAGTGTAAAGCGTCTGAATCCAAATTAAAACCCACAACCGACTGTTCCACTTTAAGAGTTAGAGGCAACTCAGTTGTTTCAACTACTTGAGAAGTGGCGTAGTTAAAAAAGTATAAAGAAGCTGAAAATAACAAAATAGATACTAAGGCCAATGCCAATAACGCTTTATTATAAGAGTTCATTTTTCTTTTGCAAACACTAAGTATATTAATCCAAACATAGCTATTAATAAAAGTATTGTTAAGAACAAGATTAAATTCCTATAAAAATTCTGAGGACGTTCCACTCTAGCATCAGAATCCTCTGAGAAATTAAAAATTTCTTGAAAAGTTTTTTCAAAATCATCAAAAACTATTGTTATATTAGCCTCGTACTCACCAGGCACTACATCTCTAGCATCTAAATACTGCGCTAAAGTCGCCTCACCCAAAGGCCTTAAAGATTCAGAAGGTGTTCTAACAACTTTATCCAGAACCTCTATTCTAGCATGAACATTGCTGAACTCTTCAGTCCATAAACTCATAACACTTATCTCCACAAAATTCATAGACTCAGCAGCTAATACCTCTGGCTTAATACTTATCAAAGAAACATCTTCTTCTCCAATAGTAAATCTTTCGAGTCTAGTATTATTTTCTCCAGCAAACTTCACAGTTTTTACAAGTATGTAATTACCAGGAAGAAAACCACCCGTTCTTAATAAGCCAGAACCACGTATTTTTTCATCACGAGAAATAGAACCCGTACCAAGATCTTTAGTTAGCAAGATTTCTTCCCTATCAGATACTTCAAGCATTATTTCATAATGCGTTAATAATTCTCCTCTACCAGTTAATTCCCAAGAATAATCCACGTCCATACCTTCATTAACATCAGAAACTTTTAAATCAGTAATATCTACATATTGACCAGGATAAGGAAATTCAATCTCTATTCTATGAACTAGTTGAATCCTAGTTGCGAACATAGCCTGTTGTTCATCATCTATTTTTTCTAAAAAGTCAACACGAACAAAATTAGTACCCATTAAGTCTTCAATAACAGGAATATTTATCTGTACAGGAATAGATTTGGATTGTCCAGGATTTAAAGATATGGATTCTTGAATATCCATGTATTCTGCTAATTCTCCTCTTAAAGAAGCTTCTATAACCTTAACTTCGTTACTTTTACTATTAACCCTTATAAAAATTTCTTGCTCTAAACCTTCGTCATAACTAAGCCTTGTAGTAGGATTAATACTGAAAGACTCCACTACAGGACTAACTAAAGCCAATAATACAAGGATTAAAAATATTTTTTTGTTTATCATCATGTTAATAAAAAAAAATTATGTGTGAATAAAAAAAAAGAAACTGCCCGTTTTTTTTTATTCACTACTTTTTTAATTATATCGATTCAGCGGAGAAAGTGAATACTACACTATACGTTCCTAGCTCTACGTCTCTAGGAAGGTTTATTTGTAAATCCATTAAAACACTATTCTCGACACCAGCAAATCCTAAATTATCACACACAGGAACAGCTTCCTCAGGCTCACCAAATAAAGTATAAGTAGTAGGACCTAAACCAGCATCACAACCACCTTCGTTAGAAAGATGACCATCGTTAGTAAACTTATAAGCCAAAGTAGACGTTTCACTTTCAGAAGGTAAAAAACCACCTGAACCAGGATTATCTTCTCCTACATCACTAGGAGACACATTTACAGCAACCCTTATGTTACCATCATTCCTTAAAGCAATATACTGAGTAGCAGTATAACCAGAACATAACCCGTGAGACCCACCACCTATTTCATCAGAACTTATTAATTGATCCGCAGAAGTATTAACATTACAATTACCAAAACTTATAGAATCAGAATCCTCAGTAGTAATAGACAAAGCTTCTTCTATAGATAAACTAACGTTACCACTCGCAGTACCAAAACCTGTTGTTGAAAGATCTCCTATTTTATTTAAACTAATTATTGTACCAGCTAAAGATATCACTATAGCAGCCAGCAAAAAAGCAGCTAATGTTTTGTTTGAAATATCCATTTTTATTCTTGACCTCCATTATTATCGACTATATTAATAGAAACATCCGCTGTTTGGGAAACAGTCCTCGGTGGTTCCTCAATAGTTATACTCATTTCTCCTCTAGCGTCATCTCTCGCCTGACTAAGAGGTATTATATTTGAATTCTGAACTTCCATATAAACAGTTAGTGTCCCCGCAAGCATAACAACTATTGTTAAAAAAAAAAGCACGGTAACTGTTTGTTTGGATACATTCTTCACCATTTTCAACCATATAAACTTCAAGTATTAAGAATAACATGAATAAATAACCTATATAAAAGTTTCCATTTTTTTAACTTTTTCACAATAACAAATAAAAAGACTTTTGTGAGATAATCTTCGCAAATAATAAAAAGAGAGACAATATACTAATTTTTTAAAGATGAGAAGCGTTATTTTTCCACTAATAGGACTTAACATAATAGTATTTTTACTACAAATAAATCTAGGAAGCTGGTTCACAGAACTTTTTATGCTAGACAGCGCCAATTTCTTATTAAAACCCTGGATGCTAATAACAAGTATTTTCTTACATGGAAGCACAACCCACATAGCTTTTAACATGTTCGGCCTGTTAATATTCGGACCCTTACTAGAACAATTAATAGGACCTAAACGTTTTCTAACAATATACCTCTCAGGAGGAGTATTCGCGAGCTTCGTATCCTTATTCTTCTACGAATACGCACTAGGCGCAAGCGGAGCAGTAATGGCAATGATAGGAACACTTATTTTTTTAATGCCAAATCTTAAAATCTTATTATTCTTCATTATACCTATGCCCCTATGGATAGCAGGAGTATTATGGGCATTTATAGACGTAGCAGGATTTTTCTTCGATAATAACATAGCTAACGCAGCACATTTAGCAGGAATGTTTTTAGGACTAGGATACGGCTATAATTTGAAGAACAAAAGAAAAAAAGAACCAGAAGTTATGAAAAAAACAGATTGGGATGAAAAAGACGTGGACGAGTTCTTAAAAAAATACTAACAAAAAAAGTTTTTATTGTCTTAAACCCAGATCAAAAACACTATGAAATTCACTATGCAATAAAGCACCATTTTCAGCATCTATCCTAACATTCAAAAGATTATAATCTTTAGTCAAGTAAGTGATGTTCCAAATAGTTTTTTTTATTTTTTGAAGTATAAGTATTTTTTTAGTTATTAAAGACACATTCTCTTTTTTAGCGACTTTATCAACTAATTCATTAAGCTGATCAACACTTATTTTTACTTTATCAAGATCTAACTCTTCAACATCACCATCCCTATTAAGAATATCATCAGGCTCCCTAAGCTTTAAAGGATTAGATTCTATAACAGAAACTTTCTTAGTTAAAGGATTGTAAAAACCAAACTCCCAACCAGACTTACTTTTATCTTCTTCCATCATAGAAACATGCGTTAAGTAAGCATTTTCATCAATATCTTTGTATAAATCTGATTTTTTTAACTTTTTTAATTCTTCTTTAAATTCCATAGAATAATAAGTTTGTAAAGATTTATTTAAAAGATTTTTGAAAATCTTTATAAAATTATCAACCTTTCCTATTAACTAATGGTATCTATAAACATTACTTACGAAACTCTTTTCGACCTATTAAGAAGGGAAAAGAATCGTAACGAGCTACAAGTATTAGAACCAGATTTCTTTGAACAAGTACAGAATTATTTAGTAGATAAAAAAAACAGTGTCGAATCAGAAAAAACAACTGTCTCAAGAGCAGAAAAAGAAAAAATAAGGATTCAACTTAAAAACGCTAAAAAAATAATTAAAGAATTATACGAGATTAGAGAAAAAAAGATTTTACAATTAGCATCTAACAAGGCAAAAACAGAATCTTCATTGTTAAACACGAATAATTTGTTAGAGACAGAAAAAGAATTTTTTAAACAATCATACGATTTGATAAAGAAATACAAACAAGATTTTTTGATGAAGATAGAAGAACCAGAAAGCACAAAAAAAGAAGAAGGGAGTGTTTCTTCTGAAAAAAATGATTCAGACAGTTCAGAAAATGAATACGAAAAAATAGTGTTGAAAGCCAATCTTCCTAAATTCGTAGGGTTAGACAAGAAAATATACGGGCCTTTCAATAAAGGAGAAGAAACAGAACTTCCTAACAAAGTAGCTAACCTTTTAATAGAAAAAGGAAGAGCAGAAAAGGTTTAATCTTCTTCTTCGAAAAAACTACTTAGTTTCTTACTTTTAATCTTTGCTTCGTAGCTTATCGCTGCCATATACAAGCATTAGATGGTTTGATTTATAAGATATTCGAAAGTTTAAAATAAATTTTGGATAATATGTTTTGGAATAGTTATTTTAGATACTTTATCAGCGTGTCATAAATAAGATAACCCAATCCTATTTTAGAAACTTCTCTTAGACTAGGATGAATATCTTTAGGAAGAACTTGATCAACAGCTTTTTGAGATAACTCAAAAAACTCATCATCAGGCTTTTTTATTTCATAATCTTTTAATAAATCATCAAGAGGAGAACTTGTTTTTTCATAAAAAGATTCTTCAGAAACTCTTTTTTTATTAATAAAATCATCCTTCTTTTTATAAATCTCGAAACTATGATCATATTCCATTCAGATCCCCCACGACGATACCAGGTAATTTTTGTATGTCATCAACAACATATTTTTTTAACCCGAAGATTTCTGCTTCATTATTGCCTATATCGAATATTGAAACTTTACAATTAGACTTGCTTAGTTTCTGATAAATATACTTTGATTCTTCTATTAGCATATCTGTTATTAAGTAAATGTCTAAAGGAAATTTTTTTTGATAATCTTTAAAAACACTATTTATGTCAAGATTAGATAACCCTCCTTGATATTCAAGCAAATCCTTTTTTATCTTATCAGGATTATCAGATAACAAATGATTTTTTTGAACAGTGCTGAAATTAACAACGCCTAATTTTTTATTATTACCCAAGTAATGATTTGCTATACAAAAACTAGCAGTTATAGCAGGACTTCCATAATCAGGAGAAGGCATGCTACCACTACTATCTAAAATTATTAAAGCATCATTAAAAGTTCCTTGCTTCTTTATAGAAAAACTATCTTTCTTAATGGTTAAACCAGGCAAGAACTTATTCTTACTTTTATAAATATCAATTCCGTGATAGTCATCACCTACATCCCACTCAGAATAATATTCTTTTTGTACACTACCTTCATCTTTTTTTATGTAAAAACTGTTTTTTTTAGCTAATAAGTCATAATAATCTTTTAAACCACCATATTTTTTAAAACTCTCAGGATTTAAGTACTCTACAGCATCTATAGCCGCGGAGGACTTGCTACTAACAGGATAATCATCCATGTTTATTTCATCAATTAAACCATTAGATTCTTCACTCAGTAAATGATTTATTGCGTTACCAAAAATCTTAACTTCTTCCTTCATTACTTCCAAAGAAGGATCATAGGATAACCCGACTAATTTTTTTAACACATCCATATCTAAATCTGAAGGATTAACAAAGCCAAAATCAAGATTAGTTTTGTAATTATAAAAAGCACGAAGAGTTTTATCAATCTCAGAATCTAAATCCATACCTTTGTAAACACTCGATATTTCATTCAAACCCCTATGTGCTAAATCAAGATTTATAACAACGTCCAAAAAATAATTGCTTATTTTATTAGCGTTTTCTTTACTAACCTCACCAGCATTTTGATCTATTATTAAGTTAGTTTTCAAATCATAAGGAGCAGTTACGTGATGATTAGCTTCATGAGCCATCACGCCTTTTAAAGCAATAGGAAGAGGAGCTTTTATTTCTTTAACAAAATCTGGATTAATTAAAATATTAGTGGTTTCTAAATTAATAAGAGCCGTAGGGATTTTTAAACTATAACTTGGTTGTCTAAGATTAGGATAACCTAAAGATTCTAATACTTCTTCCCATAATACTTTATCATTCATTTTAGATATTCTTTAAAAACAGGATGGTCCATTTTATCAACTAAGCCACTAATCTTATCATAATCTTTGTTTAATATGTGATTAATCAGTTCTTTCTGATGATTTTTTATTTTAGAAAATCTGTATTTCACACCTTCTACGGTTTTAGTCATTAAGTGTTGTTGAAAACTTTCTTTTCTTTGAGTATTAAGATTTTTTTGCTGGATGTCTTGATTAAAACTAGTCTTATGCCAAGTAACATAAGGAGCTATTAAACCGAGATGCTTCACATTCACAGTTTTATCATTGTTAACCCAAGCCAAGCTCTTGGCATATGTATCTAAAGATTTTATGGTCCTGACACTTAAAGTATTATTTATATCATTACAAGCATAATTTTTATAGTGACAACCATCAGGACAAGTATCCGTTGTTCTTTTTTGACCATAAACTTGACAAGAAGCAAGTTCTGAAATAAGAACGTCAAAAAACAAATTAGCATCTTCAGAAAAAGGAATTTTTCTTATTGTTTCAGAAATATTTTTTTTATCAGTTTCTTCTAAGGAGTTTAAGCCATAACTTTTTTTTAAAAACCTCTTAAATTCATCCTTATAATCATCACCTTTTATGTGCTTAGCATCTATATCAATAAATTCTTGAGTTCTTAAGATACGAGAAATATTCATACCAGGATTTTTACTTTCTACTGCTAAATCAAATCTGTCAAGGAGAGGCGGTATTAAACTATTATTCCCTTCATCTCTATAGTTTTTAGTTGCGAACCAAGCACTTGCGGGTTTGTTTAATGAATCGTTTAAATAAGTCCAATTATTAGATTGCATACCTGTTAATAATATGTTTTGTTTAGACTCAGGTATCCTATTTATCTCGTCTATTATTTTAAATTCTGAATTGACGAATTTACTCCATATGACTTTCTCAACGCCTTTATTTAATTCACCCAGGTCAGGTCTGCCTATTAATTGTTCATGATTTAATTCTGGGTGTCCTTTTAAGCTATTAATATTAACTATGTGTCTTGGTGTATTGGTTAATAAACTCGTTATTGATTCTGCAAGAGTTGTTTTTCCAAGGCCGTATTCACCAACGTATAAAATCTTGCCTTTAGTAACGCCTGCTAGCATACCCAGTAATAAAGCTGAGTTATAACCCTTTCCTATTTCTAAATCTTTGTTTGATAAGTAAATATTATTTTTTAAGAATTCATAATTTTCAAAAAATTTATCTCTAGCAAACATGATGAGTTTGGTTAAGCTAATATTTTTAATAACAATATCTTAAGAATAAATAGAAACTTTACGATTGTTTTTTAGTTTCTTCGGAAACTTTGTTCTTTACAGTTCTCACTACAAAAAGTTCTTCCTTGAAAAAAAATACATTTTTCTATAATCTCTGCTTTTCCACAATGACTGCATATAAGTGTTGTTTTGTGCATTTTTTTAATGAATTGTATAATTCTTTGTTAATTTTATTATTTATAAGAGTTATGGTAAAGTTTATAATAAAAAATATAATAACTGTCAATACTTATGGGACTTTCATTCGCCCTGGTGGTGTAGTCCGGCCAATCATCTCGCCCTCTCGAGGCGAGGACCCGGGTTCAAATCCCGGCCAGGGCATAAATACCCCTTCAGATCATTATTTTCTTAATGGGTTAACCACCCACCATCAACTACTAAGTTATGACCTGTTATGAAATCAGAATCTTTAGAAGCTAAGAAAATTACTGCATCAGCTACTTCTTCAGGAGTGCCAATTCTCCCAAGAGGTATGTTAGATATTAATTCTTCTTTTATTTCTTTATTACTTAACAAATCTTCAGTCATACTAGTAGCTATTACCCCAGGAGACACAGTATTCACATTTATTTTGTAAGGAGATAACTCCGTAGCTAATTGTCTTGTTAAATTAATTATTCCCCCGTTTACCGCTGCATGTGCAGAACTATTTTTTAATCCTACTATTCCCGCAATAGAAGCCAAGTTTATGATTTTTCCGTTTCTTTCACTTTTCATATCTTCAGCAGTATTTTTTACGAAATTGTATATACCATTTATTTTGGTTTGGATTATACTATTCCATTCTTTTTCTTGTATTTCTTCAATGGGTTTTTGTAGTAATGAAGCTGCGTTGTTAATTAATACGTCTATATTTCCAAATTCTTTTTTTGTTTTTCTTATTATCTTCTTCACTTCTTTTTCTTTAGTAACGTCACCTTTTATGGATATGACTTCACCACCTTTGTTTTTTACTTGAATATTAACTTCTTTCAATTCTTTCAAATCAATATCTACTAAGACTAATTTTGATTTCAGCCTAGCAAGTTCTAAAGCAACACTCCTACCTATTCCTCTTGCAGCACCTGTTATTATTACGACTTTATTTTTCAGTGACATGTCCAACCACCATCAACTACTAAGTTATGACCTGTAATATAACTTGATCTTTCGCTTGCTAAAAAAAGTACTGCTTTAGCTATGTCTTCAGGTTTTCCTATTTTTCTTAAAGGAGTGTTTTTTATCAAGTCCTTAGTTGATTTTTCATCTTCTAATATATCATTGGTTATTTTAGTGGGTAAAACCCCTGAGACTACAGAATTAACATTTATTTTGTGCTCCGCGAGTTCTAACGCGAGTTCTCTTGTTAAATTAATAACACCTGCTTTAGAAGCACAAAAAGAACTTGTATAAGTAAAACCTACTTCTCCAGCAATACTAGATATGTTTATTATTTTACCTTTTTTTTGTTCAGCCATTTTCTTACCTACTTCCTTTGTTGTTAAGAAAACTCCTTTTAAGTTAATATTTATTATTTTATCCCATTCTTTTTCAGTCACTTCAAAAAAAGGTTTTACGATTTCATCACTGGCAGCATTTACTAACACATCTATTTTTTGATATTTCTTTATTGTTTTTTTAACAAGGTTTTGAACTTCTTTGTTTTTTGTAACGTCACATTCTATAGCTATAGCATCCCCACCATTATCTTGTATTTCATCACAAGTTAATTCGCAATTATCAATATCTACATCACTAACAACTACTTTAGCTCCTTGAAGAGCTAATTCTATGGCTATAGCTCTACCTATACCCCTAGCACTTCCAGTTATTAATGCTACTTTATTCCTCAACTCCATTTTTATATATTAATTTGTATAAACCAAATATTATTATTGTTACTATTAAACCACTTATTATATTTATTGTTTGTAAATTAAACATTAAGAATAAAGATATTAGAATACCAAACACAGGTATTAAAGGTGTTTTCCCAATGGTTAATGGCACTCTGAATTTTCTTTTTAACCCTGGTTTTTTATATCTCAGATTAATAACTGAAGCGTTCATTATTATAAAAGTTACAAATATTAAAAAGTTAGTAAACCCTACAATTAAAGAAATATCCTCAAATAACAAGAATAATAAAGCTATAGTCGTAGTTATTAATATTGCTCTTGTAGGAGTATTCCTCACACCTACTTTTGATAAAAATTTGAATTTTTTAAATATTAATCCTAATCCATAAAATCCTCTAGAACTAGAAAGTATTCCCATTAATATCGTATTAGATGTTGATAATAAAGCTATGATTGCAAGGAATAAAAAAGCGTTACTGCCCATTACGGCCGCTGCAACGTCAGCTAAGGGAGCGGATGAAGCCGCTAATTGATTCCAAGGAAGTACACTTACGCTTGCTACAGCCACGGCAATATAGACCACTGTGGATATTATTATCGCGAGTATTATAGATCTGGGTATTGTTTTTCTTGCATTTTTTGTTTCGTCTGATAATTTAACAATACCTTCGAATCCTAAATATGCAAAGAATATAAGCGAGGCTCCTTTTATAACTCCCATTATGCCTTCGGGCATCTCAACATAATTTGTCGTTCCCGTATTCCCGTTTAGTAATGCAAGCGCTACTATTGTTAGCAAACCTATTATGCTAGCTATGGTGCATATAAAAGTTACCTTAGCCGCTCCTTTTATACTAAACCAATTAAGCAAAGAGAATGTTAAGATTACAAGAACAGCGATTAAGGCTGTATTGCCAAATCCTGTTAATTCACTGAAATAACTGGCAAATCCTAAAGACACACCTGCTATTCCTATTGTGAGTGCTAATATTATTGATATGTATGAGAAGAAACCGAATTTTTTGCTTAAGCCTTCTTTTGCGTATTTGTACTCGCTTTCATTTACTGGAAACATACTTGAAAGCTCAGCATAACTTAGTCCAGAAGTTAACGCTGCTAATCCTGCTAATATAAAAGATAACCATATAGCGCTTCCTGCGCTTCCCGCTACAGCACCTATTAATACGTATATACCAGCGCCTAATATGTAACCAACACCAGCCATGGTTGTTTCGAACAACCTGAGTCTTTTCTCCAAAGAATGTTCTTTTTCTTTCAATATAGGTCTGAATATCGACATAAAAATCGACTTGAATTCAATTACTTAAAAGTCTTACGCTTTTTTTAAAAAAAATGGTTGTTCTATATCATAATAAAACTTAAAAAACATTAGTTAAAACTAGTTTAATCCAGGGGTGTTTTTATATGAATAAGAAACTAATTATGGTGTTTGGTTTATTAGCAATCCTATTATTTTTTGTAGGATGTGAAACATCACAAGAACAAGAAAATGTATTGACAGAAACAGAAGAACCTGTAATGCCTGACGATAGCATACCAGTTATGCCTCCAGAAACTGATACTCAAGAAACTGAGTTGCCTGAAGTCGTAGCTTCTGTTGATGGTGTTGAAATAAGAGGAGATGAAGTTTCAAGTATGCTTAGTCAAATGCAAGCAATGGGTCAGCCCGTGAGTGTTGAAGATGTTATTAATCAGTTAGCTCTTACTATAGTATTAGAGGAAGAAGCTGATGATAGGGGCGTCGAGGTTTATCCTGGTATGATTGAGGATTTAATCAGGGCAGATATGGAACAACAGGGTTTGACTGAAGAAGCTTTAGCAGAGCAAGGCATAGATCTTAATGAATTGATTGCTCAACAAGAAGCGCTTATCAGTCCTTCTGATTTGAAAATAATGGCTTTGATAGAAGATGAGAAAGAAGTTCATGGAATTGATGAGGTTGAAGCTGAGCAGAGATTGATTCAGCTCGCTAGTGAAAGGCTTGCAAGTGCTGATTTTCAGTTATTTGTAGCTTCAGAAACTCCTAGTGTTGAACAAGAAATTATTTTTGAATAAATCCTTTTAGAGCTTCAATAAGTAAAGAAGGAGGAAAAAAAATTTTTTTTATTATTATTTTTTAATGAATATATTTTGTAGAATGATAATATTTATATAGTGAGTTTATTCATATATTAATCTCAAGATGGTAAATCTTGAGAATGATATAATTTCTAACAGGTTTTTTTTTGTTTCGGACAACGGTTCTTTGAA
>SKFY01000033.1 GCA_007117755.1 Candidatus Woesearchaeota archaeon
CCATTCCTCGCATAATACCAAACATCAAAACCACAACTATAATCCGCAATAACACCACCATCATTACCAGTCTCCACACAACTAGCATTCGTATAATGAACATCATTATGATCAGGACCAGACTCATTCTGAAAATAATAAAAAGTAGCATTAACACTCTGAATATCATTAAAACCATTCCAATCACGAATAGTAGCATTACAAAAAACAGTCCTAGTACTACCAGCACTCAAAACCACAGGGTCAGTAACAAACATCTCCAAAATCTCAGGCTCCGCATTAGTAACATTAACCCTAGCCGTAACATTAACATACTCATAATTATAAGCCTCAACACCTTGCACTAAAAAAACTAGTGCGAAGACGATACTTATAAAAAAAAATTTTTGTGTAGCTTTAATCATAATTAATTCCTTTTTATCCTCCTATCTGTGCGTAAAAGTAATAAGTCGTTGTATCTTGTGGATTATTAGGTACTATTAGTTGAAAATCAAATAATGAACCATCGTAACCAGTTGTTTCGGCACTAATGGGTGTTGTATAAACTAAATCAATTGTATCATCCAGTAAGATTAATTGGAAATCTGCTGATGCTTGTGGTTGTGGATTATCATTAACGTATGTACTCGTAGAAAAACAAGTATCGCTTCCTATTAATGCAGGTCCTATTGTTAATCCTTCGTGTATTGTTTCGTTAAAAGTTTCTGTTATGCTATAAGCTTCTGAACCTGTAAGTCCTAAAAAGCTTTCTTCATCATCTATAACTGTTGTATCTGCACATCTTATATCTCCCCACGCGACGTTGTTGGACCTGCTAGAATATATTTCTCCTGTTATCCCGCTTTGTTCTAGTGTCCATGAAAATATTGTGCTTCCCGTACTATCTGATAATGTTAATGAACCTGTGATGTTACCCACGTATGCTTTCCACCTATTGGTTTGTTGTAGCGCGTCAAGTACTAATGTCGTTATGGTTCCTCCCGGGTCTGTTCTGTTATCTGGTTGTATTGTTAATCCCGGATCTGTTTGATTAGAATCTATTGCTATTCCCGCTGGCTCTCCGCTTACCATGCTTAGGGTTACCATCAAAAGTGCTAAAACCATTATTGAAATCGGCAGTTTTTTGTTATTTTCTTTTGTCATTTTCATTTTCTTTCTTAGTTTAGCTCCACGTAAAAGTAATAAGTCGTTGTTCCTTCGTTTCCTGGATGACCGTTTTCCCCCACTAATAATTGGAAGTGCCACGGCCTTTCATTAAAACCTTGCGTGGCTATATCTTGTATTAACGTTGTGTATATCGTGTTTTGATTAGGATCGTCTAGTAGTACTTGCCAAAACTCTCCGCTTTGACTCCCGCCTGAGCCGTAGGCTTGGGTGGTGGGACAACCACTTATTGATTGTGTGCCTACTAAAAAAGACGGGTGATTAGTATCTGTGAATGTGTTAGTTACGCTGTCCGGATCTGTTGTTGTTCTTCCCAAATATGCTTCCTCATCTTCTATTCTCGCGCCGCTTAAGCAGGTTACTCCTGTCCATGAAATGCTATCGTTTCTGCTCGCATATACTTGGCCTGATGGAGAGGTAACGTTCCAGTCGTAAAAGTTGTTACCCGAGCTATCTGCTAGTATTAATTGTCCTGTTATGTTTCCGTAGAAACCTTGCCAGGTTCTCGTCACGGCAACTGCGCTTATTGACAACTCTGATACGTTTCCTGCTTGTGCTTGTATTGATTGGGGTGTTATGGTGTCGTTGAATCTTGAACTTTCTATTCGTTCTACTTCATCGACACCTAATGGATTGGCCAAGGCTATCGCTATGCTAAATAGGGATATAATCATTACAATCACTATCTTATTAGGCCAAGCCATCATGTTTCTTTTTTTTTAATTACGAACCTCCCCTTTTTCTTTAATCAAATCATATTTTTATCAAGCACCTTTGCTTTTTTTCGTATTTCTTCAGCTTAGTTCTACATAGAAGAAATACTCTGTTGTTGAGCCAGCGCCTGTATGTCCGTTTTCACCTACTAATAATTGGAAGTGCCACGGCCTTTCATTAAAACCTAGTGTCGCTGCGTCTTCTAATATCGTCGTGTATATAGTGTTTCCTTCTGAACCCAGTAATATTTGCCAGAACTCACTATCTTGACTGCCTCCATCACCGTATGCTTGTGTTGTTGGGCAGTTATCCAGTGTTTGAGTTCCTACTTGCAGTTGCGGATGATTAGTATCTGAAAACGTATTCGTTACGCTATCCGGATCTGTTGGGTCTCTATCAAGGAATGTTTCTTCAGCTGTTATTTCTGCTCCTGATAAACACGCTACGCTGGTCCATGAAATACTGTCATCTCTACTTGCGAATACACTTCCTGATGGATTACTAACGTTCCAATCGTAAAAGTTATTACCCGTACTATCTGCTAGTATTAGGCTTCCTGTTACGTTTCCGTAGAAACCTTGCCAGGTTTTCGTTACACCTGTCGCGTTTAAGGACACTTCTGTCAGGTTTCCTGCTTGTGCCTGTATACTGTCAGGTGTTATACTATCGTTGTACCTCGAACTTTCTATTCGTTCTACTTCTTCGGCTCCTAAAGGATTTGCTGCTGCTAATGTGCTGAGCAGTACTACCCCTAGTAGCGCTGTCAATATTTTTATTGACCACCCCATTGTCATATCCCCTCGTTATAGTTTTTTTTTATCCTTGTTTGTATTTTAGTAAAGGATCGTGAATTGCGTAGTAATATTCCGGGTTTTGGTTTATTGTTTCCCAGTTATTTTCTACGTATGTGATTTCTTTTGTGATATTGTTATAGTCGTATGTGATTGGTTTGATTTTTTTGTAGTGTCCTTCTTTGGGTATTATGTTTAGTTCTATGTTGGGAAGTGTGTTTTTGTTTAGTAGTATGCCTTCGTAGTTGGGTGTTTCTTGTTCTATGTTTTCGTAGGCTTTTTCTATGAATCTGTGTAGGTTGGCGTGTTCGAATAGCCATATTTTTAGTAGTGTTTTTTTTCTGTTGGTTAGTTTGACTTGTTCTTTTTTTGTGAATCCTTCTGTTGTTATTATTAGGTATGCTGTGTCTTCTGCTATTGAGTACATTACTCTGGGTTTGCCTTTGTCTCTGTTTGTGATTCTTTCGCTTTTGATTAGTCCGCTTAGTTCTAGGAATCTTAGTGCTTGGCTTATGTTGCTTACTGATGAATTGGTTTCTTGTGATAATTCTAGGGGAGATTTTTTTCCTTTTGATAGGGATTTGAGTATTTCCCATTTCACGGCTACGAAGAGCGTTTCTTTCTCCATTTTTTATTGAATACCAATATACTTTTTTGTATGCTAATGCTGACTTTATACGTATTAGTATTTAAATGTTACGATTTTTTACTGTACTTAATTAAATTCAATCATTCCAATATAACAATAACTTATATCATACAATTATTTAAAATTAACTATAAAAAACATTTTACAATAATTCAAAAATAACAATAAAAAATACATTAAAATAAATACAATAATTTAATAAATATTAAATTAGAGCGTTTTAAAGCCTGAAACCCGCAAAAAAAACAAAAATGGTTAATTAATCTCAGCATAAAAATAATAAGTAGTAGGCGTAGGAGAAGTAGAATCTTCAGGAACAATCATCTGAAAATCATAAAAAGAACCATCATAACCCACAACGGAATCCTCCAACAAAGCCGTATAAACTAAATTATTAAAAGCATCACCAAGCAAAACTTCCTGAAACACAGAAGTCTCAGAAATAGCCTGACCAGCATCATTAACATTAGTAACAATAGACCTACAAGTACTACTAACAATCTCAGTAGTGCCAATAAAGAAACCTCTATGAACAGTATTATTAAAAGTATTATTTATACTATCAACATTAGAACTAACCTTATTCAAAAAAGACTCTTCAGCCAAAATAGCACTTTCAGAAGCACAAGAAATAGTACTCCAATCCACAGTATCATTCCTAGAAACATAAACCTGACCAGAAGCAGCAGCCAAACCCCAATCATAAATAGAACTACCAGAAGAATCAGACAAAGTCAAAACACCAGATATATTACCTACATAAGCCTTCCAACGAGGATTTTGAAAAGTACTATTCAAAACAAGAGTCGTGAAACTACCCCCCGCGGTGGTGAGCTGAGAAGAAGAAGTAACACTAGGAGTCTCTGTTTGATTAAAAGTTATCTCAACACCAGTAGGTAAAGCAAAACTTAAAGACAAGCTCCCAACAATTATTAAAAGCACGGAGAAAATTAAAAAAGAGTTTTTACTAACCATTGTTAGAATCACCCCCTCCACTCGTCTTTTTTTCTTCAACAGGCTTTTTCCCATGTTCTTCATCATACTCTTCTTCAAGCTTGATTAACTCCTCATACAACTCTTGTTTATACTCATAAGCCTTGTACAGACTCGATAAATTATTTTTTAGCTTAAGCAAAGAAGCATCATCCTTGGTTTTAGCCTCGAACTCTTTATTTTCAAGAAGATTATTTATGTTTTCAAGCAAATCCTTTTCAGTATTCTGCGCAGGCTTATCATTTTTATACTTGTAATAAAGAGTGTTTATATCATCATATAATTTTTTAAAAGAAGAGTTGTCCTGCATGAACTGTTTAAACTCTGTTTTCGCTTCTAATTCTTTTAAAGAAGCGCTTATCTCATTCTCAGAAATTATTAATTCCTTATTTAAAATTTTTAATAGCTTTAATACGTGTCTATAAAAAGTATTCTCGAATAAAGCCAAAGTCTTCTTATAATGCTTATCATTGAATTTGAACAAAGATAAAATGAAATATATCAATAAAGGAGATAATAATAAGAAAATAGCTAATAACCATAAGTGCTCCACATATAAATCAGCGCATAAAAAGAAAAGATAATGATACGCATAAACACCCGTTGCTAAAGACAAAGTAGTTGTTATAAAAGCCGTAGTTCTTCTTTTATGCACGTACTTCTTTTTCAAAATATCTACTTCGTCAAGCTCTTCATCTCTTTCATATCTCCTAATAGCTAATTTATAAAAAGTAAGCTTGGACAGTATCAATAAAGATATCAGTGTTATGAAAAACACGCTAGGAAAACCAAAAAATCTTAATTTATCAGGACATATAGTTATGGGCAAAGGCTCTTCCACTCTAGGAGGAGTATCCACGGGATCTTCCACCCTAGGATCTTCTTCTTCCTCAATGTATTCACAAAACCTCCTAGTTTCCGGCATTTCTTCTTCAGTACCACACTCATTAAGATCTATACATTCTCTTACTTGAAAATCTCCTGGTAAACAATCACCCCAATCTGAACAACTCCAAGACTCTAAACACACTTCTTCTTCCTCTAAAATAGGAGGTATTCCTACATCAGGGAAGCCTGGGATGAAACCATCTAAAGGAGCGTCGTCAGGAGTTGTTTCTCCTTCCCCTGTCCCTTCCTCAGGCGGGCAAATACCACAGTCTTCAGGACAAGTTTCACAATTTTCGTAATTATCACAAAAACCGTCTCCACAAACCAGAGGAGGTCTTATTATTATTACTTCTTTAAAAACACCACTTTCCCACTCTACATTACCAAGGCTATCCGCAGTATCTTCTAACAAGACACTTGCAGGCATACCATCTACCGTGATTCTTAAGCTTTCTCCAGGCTCAGCCCCTGTGTTGTTACCAGTCGTGTTATAACTGAAACAATTTAATAAGCCGAATCTTCCAGGCGTGGAAACCGTTGTGAATCCACACACATTCTCCCCAGCATCTCTCACCTCTATAAAAGTGCCTGTAGTCGCGGGGTTGTTGAATATATTAATTCTTCCGTAAAGCGATAAAGGTAATTCAGGTGCTTCATCGGATTTTACGACTGGTAAGAGTGTTAGAACTAGTATGAGCGTTACAAAAAACAGTTTATGTGTTTTTTTCATCATCATACTTTAATTTATATTTAGAGTTACATCTTCTTTGGCTTTAATCCAATACGCTTTCATTGGCTCGAAATACTGTAACTCATTCACCCCTCCTGGTTCATAAGTTATCCATTCTGAATTTATAGGATCGTAAGTTTCTATTCTGGAAATGTTGCCATCTACAAAGTTTTCCACACTCCTGTTTTCTCTGAGAACATATCCTACTAAGTTCCATCCTTTTTTGAGTTCTATATTCGTGTTTTGTGATAGGAATCCTGTATAGTCGTAGGTTCTTTCTTCGTTCATTACTATTATGTATCCTTCTCTTCTCCTTATATCTGTAAATCCCGGGGTTATGTATTCTGGAAGTTCTGGATTGTTTATTCTCCACGGGTTTTGAGGGTTTAAAGTGTCGTATCTGTATATGGCTTTGTAATCAAACACGCTTTGATTATCGCTTAGGGCTTGCTCTATTGGTCTTCCTGCTTCGCAAAAGAAAGACACGGTGTTAATACCTTGTTTTAGTGTTACGTTGCATTGTTCAGGTACTGTTTCTAGTATGTATGCTCTCGCCGTTACTTTTCCTGTTATTATGTATTCTAGTGATTGTGATAAGTGAAAGCTCAGAATAGTTATGGTTAGCACTAGTATTAGCGCAGTGGTTATGACTAGGATCTTGGATTTTTTTTTCATTCTTCACCTTCTTCAAATTCTATGTACCATTTTTTCTTTTCTGGGTCGTATTCGAAGATTACGTTGTGTTTTTTATCAGAATCTAGTGAGAATAGTAGTGGTTTGGGAATGGTTGTTTCGTATGAGCTTCCTCTGGTGTATAGTTTTCTTTTTATTTTCATTTGTAATTATTTTTTTATACTCCCCACTATTTATATTTACTTATAATTTTACTTATTTATTTAATTATAATTTTACTTATATTTAAGTTTTTTTAAAAAAAAAAAAAAAAAAAAAAAGAGAGA
>SKFY01000088.1 GCA_007117755.1 Candidatus Woesearchaeota archaeon
AAAAAAAAAAAAAAAAAAAAAAAAAAAACATGAAAAAACCATAAACATAAGCTATTCTTCAAAATTAATTTTTACAAAAATATTTCTACACGCAAGCAAAGACTTTGAAAAAGAAAAAATGTTAGAATCATTAATAGAGACTTTTCAAGTATACTTACAAGATTTCAACCTGAGATTCTACCCAGGCTACACAGAAACAAAAAGCACTGATTACGGATTTTGCATAGTACCTGAATACGAAACAGGATCAAAATCAGGATACGGACAAGTAGCAGGAAAAATCATAACAGACGATTTGGTTAAAAAAGCTTGTAAAAAATTCATAAAAGAATATAGCTACGGAGACGAATACTTACCAGATCAAATGGTGAACGCCATAGCCTTTTTAGGAGGAGAAATAGAAGTGCCTAAAGAAACACTTCATTTAAAATCTAACATTTACGTACTAGAAAAATTCTTAGGAAATAAAAAAATAAAATATAAAAATAAAAAGCTTAGCCACGCAAAGCAGTGTGACTAATCTCCTCATACAACTCTTTTAATTCTTGGAAATAAACAGCTTTCTCACTATCAGACAAGTCTTTAAACTCATCCCTTGCAGAATTATACAACTTCTTAGCCTCATCTAAATCACCATCATGCAATTTATCTTTAGCCTCTTTAAGCTTATTATGCAAAGATTCGTTAAAGCCTTCCTCATCTTCTCCTACTTCCAAGTCCTCACCTTCCTCTTCTTCCCGTTCAGAATCCTCAGAACTATCTCCTTTTAAATTCTCAATAATTCTTTGTTCATCCCTTAAAAGTTTTTCAACTTCTAACTTCTTATTCTCCAATTCTTGCTCTTTCTCTTCAACACTATTTATAACTTCAGCACTTTTAGCCTCTAAATCAGCTAGTTCACCACTAACCTTTTTGACTTTATCTTTGTACTGACTAATAGTCCTTTCGTAATCAGCAGAAACACTGACGAGATTACTCTTGTATTTGCTTAACTTATCATTGTATTCTTTTTCTTTTTTCTTAAAATCAGATTCTGCCTTTCTAGCTTTTTCTTTATAATCACTTTCCAGCTTAACAAATTTGTCTTTATAATCACTTTCTAACTTAGCAGATTTTTCTTTGAAGTTTTTCTGAGCATCAGCTAATCTCTTAGCTAATTCTTTCTCTTCATTCTTCTGCTTCTTAACAAAGTCTTCATGATCTTTCTTAGCCTTCTTTAAATCAGACTCAGTCTTTGCCAAAGCATTCTTTGTTTGCTTAAGTTTGTTAGCAGCAGATTTCTCAGCATTTTCAGTTTGTTTCTTATTCTTTAAACTAGTACTTCTCTTATCTTCCAAAGTCTTTATTTCTTTCTTTATACCGTCTCTTTTTTGTTCGACAAGCTTAACTTCTTTTTTAGCATCAAATACTAATTTATCAGCTTTATTTTTAGCATCAGCCAATACTTTATCAGCTTCGTGTTTAGCTAATGTCTTCATGTTTTCAGAATCAACTTTAGCATCCTCTATTAATTTATCAGCTTCTTTCTTAGATGTTTCTTTTAATTTGTTAAATTCTTTTATAGCTTTATCCATTGAAGCTTTAGTTTCTCTTTTGTATCTTTCTGCTTGTTTTATAATTTCTGAAGCTTCTTTTCTTCTCATAACCAAGTCTTTCTTGTAAAGAGCTACTTGTTTTTTATCATTCTCTGATAATTTAGGCTTGGTTTTTGAATTAGCTTTCTTAACTGGTTTCTTAGCAGTGTTTTTCTTCATATTTTGTTCTGCTTTTTTCATAGATTTTTCTATTTCTTCCAGTTTCTTAACCACGTCTGAAGATTTAGCTTTACTTTTTTGTTCAGATTTGGTTTTTAACTTAGGCTTAGGAACAGTCCTTGTTTTAGGCTTATTCTCAACCTTCTTAGCAACTTTCTTAACCACAGCCTTCTTAGCCTTAGCCTTAGGTTTAGCTTTAGGTTTAGCTTTAGGTTTGGCTTTCTTAACCGTTTTCTTAGTTTCTGAAACTTTTGTTTGAGGTTTCTTCTCAACCTTCTTAGCAACTTTCTTAATCACAGCCTTCTTAGCCTTTGGCTTAGGTTTTGGTTCTTCTTTTTTAGGAATATCAAGTTCTTTATCAGCATCTGGTTTGAAATCAAAGCTTTGAGGCTCAACAGACTCTGGTTCTTCCTTTTTAGTTTCATCTAAAGCAGGTATATTTTCTAATTTGTTTTCGAATTCTTCTCGAATACTAGGCTTGTTAGTTGTTATGCCTAAGGCATTCCTTATATTCTCTATGTCTTCGTCGTTTACCACGTCTTCTTTTTGTTCTTCCTCGAAACCTGGTAATTCATAATCGTCCTTTTTTTTACTTGAAAATAATCTTTTAAACAAACCTTTTTTTTCAGAATCTTCACCCATTTTAATCTCAAACCTCTTTGTTATAATCCAGTGCACACAATCATTTATAAATATTTGTTACTTTTCAACAATAGTCATAACCTTTTTTTTATGACTAAATATTTATACTACAAAGTAAAAATAAATAATTGTAATGGAAATAGACAATTTAATCATCCAATTCAATACGATAAAAAAAGAAGAAGAAGACTTAAGAATAAAAACTAATAATAGAGATAACGAAGTAGAAAATATTTCAAAAAATTATAAAGAATACGAAAAAGAAATAAGAAAAGAAATAGAATATTTGAAAAAAAAAATAGAAAACTTAAACAAAGAATTTAATTTTTTAAAAAAGAAATTCAAAGAAATACTAAAAAAAGAGCTTCTGGAGAAATTAGAACATAAAATTAACGACATATCATTCGAAGAATTAGTCACAGAAGAAGAATTTATAAGATTAATAGAACGCTATAAGAACTCATAAACATTCTTCTCCTCATTAAAGAAAAGATCTTGTTTATCACTATTAACTAAATCCACTATTAAACCGGCAATCTCATCAGGCTTTCTCATAAACTTCTTTTTAACAGCTAACTTTTCAGAACTCACATTTTCTAAAGAAACAGGACTTTCAAAAGGACCGGGATAAGCTATTTTAACCTTCTGAGAAATTGTTTCCCTCAAGATCTCAGCCAAACTAGCCTGAGCTTTTTTAGTTAAACTATACAAACCAGGATCAGACTTTAAATAAAAACCATGCCTAGAACTAACAAATACAACCACAGCATCTTTATTTAAATCAGCATTTTTAACACTTAACCAACTAGCTTTAACATTAACATCAAACATTAAATCATAATCTTCACTAGTATCAAACAAATCACCCCTTCTCATAATACCAGCACAATTTATTAATAAATCAATAGGACCAATTTTTTTAAAAACATCAACTAAAGAAGCTTCATCAGTAACATCCACCTGAATAACATCTTTAACTTTAACCTTATCCAGCAAATAAACTTCATAACCATGAAGTTTCTTCTTTAATTCCCTGCCTAAAACTCCTCCGCCACCAGTTATTACAGCTTTCATCTTTTATTAATATAAAACCTCACTAATTTTTGTTTTTCCATAAAGTGATTAAGCACTTGCTTCTCTATTTCAGATAAATTATCATAATTCTTCTCTAACTCCCAAGTATGAACATCACTATATAACTCATAAATATTTAAACTTTTTAAAACTTGCACAAACTTAGGCCTCCTAGGATCATTTTTCTTAGGAGCCTTATGCACCTCTTTAGACCATATATTAAGCATGTGCTCATCACTAAATAAAGCTTTAGCACCTTTATTCTCCGCCACGATTTTTAATTTTTCACCAATATTTTCTATTTCGTTTTTTAACAAGTTTTCCTTTTCTTTTAACAAAACATAATTCTTTACTAACTCACTAGTATCTTCTTTAAAATTATTTTTTTTAGCTTCAAAAAGATGTTTCCATAAAGGACAAATACTTTGATACTCACAATAATCACAAAGAGGAGATTGTTGAGGCTCATAACTTATTTGTTTTTCAATATTTTTTATTAAAGAAATAGTGCTTTTTCTCAAATCCTCTAATTGTTCTTCTGACCTGACACTTTTTATAGTTTTATCAAATTGCAAGTAGTGCCAAACAAGCACGACTTTTTTAGCATCTTTATATTTTTCTTTAACACCTAAAGAATAAATAGCTAATTGCCTATCTTTATCAGCCTCTTCTTGAGTAGGTAAACTATTACTAGTTTTATAATCATGTATTTCATAAACACCTTCTTCAGGACTGCAAAGCCTATCAATCCTTATATGAATTTTATAATCATCATTCAAGTCATAATAAAATTGTGTTTCTAAACCAATAGTGATTTCTTGATCAAAAGGATGATAACGCTTATAATAATTTTTAATCATTAACTCTCCTTTCTTTTTATAATTATCAGGAGAATAATCTTTTACTATTAATATGGAATCATCCCATTCTTCATCCCATATCTTCACGTAGTAATTTATTAAGTCTTCCTCAGTGTTTAAGTGTTGGAATTGTAAATCTTTATAGAGTTTTTCTAAAGCCCTATGAACCTTATCACCCATAAAAGCTTCTATAGTTGTGGAGATATCAGTTTTTATTTTATCAATGTATTTATATTTGTATTTTAAGCTACATTGCTCAAAAGTAGATAATCTTGAATGCGAATACGTAACCATTTTTTTTCGTTAATTTTTTAATAAAACTTGTTTTTTATATCTTTTATGAATACTAAGCTTATTATTAATGTTTTGGTAATTGTAATATTTATTGTTTTAGGAATATACTCCTTAATCAACAGAGCTTATTTTGAATTAATAATAGTTTTCATGCATGGCTTAGCACTGGTTTTATTAAATAATTATTTACATTCAAAAACCAAGAGAAGATAATATTTTATCAGGATCATAATCCTCTAAATCTTTATATTCTTGCCCAGTACCAATGTAAACAATTGGTTTTTTAGTAACGTAACTAACACTTATAGCCGCTCCTCCTTTTTCATCAATATCAGCTTTACTCAATACAATAGCATCAATACCTATTTTTTCATTATAAGTCCTAGCTTGTTCAACACAATCATTACCCGTTATGCTTTCACCCACGAATATTTTAATAGGATTTATTTTCCTGTTTAGTTTTTCCAATTCTTGCATTAAATTATCATTAGAATGCAATCTACCCGCAGTATCTATTAATACGTATTTAAGACCTTTACTTTTTGCATGTTTAACAGCATCATAAGCTACAGCCGTAGGATCAGAGTTATATTCATGCTTAATAATTTTAACACCTATTTTTTTTGCGTGTTCTTCAAGCTGTTGTATAGCCGCAGCTCTGAAAGTATCACTAGCAGCCAACACTACACCACCTTCTTTTTTAAACTTATACGCTAGTTTTGCCAAAGTAGTTGTTTTACCACTTCCATTAACACCAATTACAGCAATTACGACCGGCTCTTCTTTTTTATCTAAAATATCAAATTTTTCTTGATCCAAAATATTTTTTAAACTATTTCTTAAAATATTTTTAATTTCTTGTTCAGGGTTTTTTCTTGTTATTCTTTTATCTACTAATTCTTCAGCCAAGTCTTCTTTTATCTTATCTATAACTTCTTGAGCAGTATTATTTTCAAGCAAAGACATTTCTAAATCCCAGAATAATTCTTCAAATCTTTCATTTGTAAGAGTGAAAGTACTTACTTTCCTCTTTAAACCTTTAAAAAAACCTTTTTCCTCATTCTCAACAGGTTGTTCTTCTTGTTCAACAACTTCTTCTTTTTCCTCAGGCTTTTCTTCAATAGTTTCTTCTGCTTCTTCTTCAATTTTCTTACTGAAGTTTTTTACAACCCCACTTATTTTTTCTTTAAATGATTTAAACATTTTTAACCTTGTTATACTCAGAAACTGCTTTTTCTTTACTTTTATTAATCTCACTTATTTGTTTTTTTATTAATTCTTGTGCTTCAGGTATAGTCTTGTCAACTATTACTCCGTCACCTATATTAATTTTTAATGTCTTATTATTTTTTAAACTGGCTTCTACAAATATACCATTACTTATAGGAGCTAATATATCTTCGTCACCTGATAACTTACCAAATTCTTTAATACTTTCTTGTATGGCTTCTAATTCCTGGATTGCACCATCCATTTTTTGTAAAGATTCTTTAATCCTGTTAATAGTTTCTTCTTTATTCATCATATAATGCCTTAGTAGTATTAACTAACTCCGGCCCCCCAGTATTACTACCTATTAATATCCCGTTTTTATTACATATAACGCCTGATTTTATATGAGGACTTCCCCTATTTATACTTCCCGTGGTGACTTCCATACCTATTATTTTAGCTATTTCTTCTGCTTCTTCATCATTTAAGTCATTAGTAATTAATACTTTATTTAAATCGTTATTAGCAGTTAATAAGCTCCCTATAGTATTTGTTTCGGCAATTTCTACTTTTTGAGTTTTTTTATCGTAATATTTCGCGACTTGATCCAATACTGATTCTTCTATTTCAGGATTAGCCAATATGGTTTTTTTCCCTATAAAGAAATTATTACCTAAACAAGTATGTAATGTTTTTACTTTAACATATTCCATACCTATTTCTTTCAATTTATTTTCTTCTCTCTCAAAAATTATATCAGGAACTATTAATTTTTCATTATCACCAGCTAAGAAAACACCTAGTAAGGACGTACCAGCTATTGTTATTTTATGAACCGGTACTTTTAGAACTTGTTCTAGTTCCTTTACATATTTATCATGAATTTCAGAACCTAGTAATACGTAGCTGTCAGTAGCAAAAGCATATAGTCCTATAATACTCGTCCCACTAAAATCTATCTTTTTTACTTTCATAAGTAATTAAGTATTCAAGAAGGTTTTAAAAATATTTAGTTTAAAGCATAATCATTTTTTATATCTGTTAATTTAATGTTTATATCACCAAAATGACTTTCTTGTTCTAAATCAATCTTTCTTTGAGTATCTAGATAAAGCAAAGGTATGAAAGTATCTACTTTTTCTTGTTTATCTTCACCTTTTATTAATTGATTAAATTGTAAATTATTAACTTTTTGTAGTGATTTTTTAATACTATCATATAATTCTGTTATGACTTTAGTTATGTCTTTTTGTTTTTTAGGAATTTCCATTTTAGTATTATTAACTGTTCTTATAGATCTCTTATAACTTGACTCTAACGCTTTTTCTAAAGACCCTATCAAGTCATACACACTAACTTTTCTTTTTCTAGGCCTAGGAGTTTTATGTCTTAATTTAGGTTTAGCCTGGATTAATTCTTCATCTAGAGGCAGTTCATCCATGAATTCTTCTAGTTCTTCAGCAGGAAGCATTATATCATCTAAGGCTGATAAGTCTTCGTTAAGTAACTTGTCAGATTTTATTTTTAAGAAGAACGCCGCTGCGAGTATTATTTTTCCTGATATTCTAAAGTCTAATTCCTTCATAGCCTTTAATGTTTTTAGAAATTCTTCTGCTAAATGAGAAAGGTTAATATCCCAAGGATCCATGCCTTCAGTCCTTATTAAGTCCATTATTATGGTTTTCCACGTTATTTCGTCTTCTTTAAAAAGTATGTCGAAAACCTTATCTTGGTTGTTTTTTGTTGTCGCTTCCGTAAACATAGTGGTAGATTTATGTATACTGATATATAAAGATTTGTATTTTAGAAAAGAAATTAATAAGAAAACATTTAAAAATTATTAACTTTTCTTTGAGTTCTAATGAAAAAAAACAATTTAACAAAAAACATAGCATCTTACACAGGAGTATCATGGCAAGCTGCACACGGACTATTTTGCCCAAAACACGGAATAATAGGAGCTCCACTAATCGCCCTAGGCTTACTACCTGCTCCAGCATTAAATAAAATAGATAAAGCCAAACACAAAGCAGAACACATAGTTGAATCAGCACTTGAAAAAACATTAGATGTACAGACCCAAATCTATCTAAACACTACAGAACACCTTCCCAACATACACCAATTAGCAGAAAAAACAGTAGAATTAGGTTCTTACGCATGGTTTATAGGAGGCGCTAGTTATATCTGGAGAAACCAATTAAAAGAAACCAAGAATTTTTTAGAAGATAAATTTAACGAATATAGGAACTTCCCTTATTTGAAAAAATAACCACGCCATTATTTAAGAACCATTCCTAACCAAAATAGCATACCTATCTAAAGCCCTACCACTAAAAACCAACTCATTAAAATCATCAGCACCTTTAATCTGATTAGTTAAGTAAGAAAAAGAAGGTAACAAAACCATAGAACCAGAAAAAGTCAATAAAGAGTTTAAATAATCACTAAAACCAACATCACCAGACTGCTCAGGCAACAAAGCAGCAGAACCAATCAAACCACCAGTAATAACACCCCCACCAAGCTTCTTTAATTTTAAAGCCCTACCAGCCTCATAACCAACATCTAAATAACCTTTTTCAGATTTTTCAAATTCAACAAGATTTTTTTTATTTATAAATAAAGACGATTGAACATTTAACCTGTTATCAACCGGGAACAATTTATAAAAATTAGGAGCAAAAACAGCTATATTAGATCTGTACTCCTTAGGAAAAACCAAGTAATCATCTAAAAATTTCACTGTTTCAGCTTCAAAAGAAGATTTTTTAGTTATCACATCCTGCACAAAATCATTAGATTGAGCCTCTTTACTAAATTCATCAAATAATTTCAACACTAAATCTTTTTCAGACGACAAAATCTTTTCTTCTTTTTTTATAGATTCGTCTATGAATTTTCTTTCTTTAAAAAAATCAGAATCCCTACCATAACCCGCAGTAGTAAGATAATAGTCTAAAAAATCTCTTTTTTTCTTTAAATCCTTAATTAGTTTAATTCTATCTCTCCTAGGAGCTTCATCAGATATAAGTATTTCATCTAATCTTTCTAATAAAGTATCCATAACTAAAAGAGAATAAAAAAATGATATAAAAAACTTCCTATTATATTCACTACTAAGAAGGAAAAAAACAGGATTTGTTGATTTTTCATTTAAATTTAGTTATATCAACACCCAAATCCTCAGGACCAAAACCCAAAGGAAGCAACTCACCAATAGAAGCCTTAACAATCTCACTCTTATCAGAATTAGACATTATAACAACAAAATCATTATTACAAACCTGAGAAGCCTCAAACAACATCTGCCTACAACTACCACAAGGACTACAAACACCCACAGAATCAAAATCCTCACCCTTAGATATTAACGCCAACATACTAATCTTCCTCAAACCTTTAGCATACGCACTCACCAAAGCACTCCTCTCAGCACATATAGTCGAACCATAAGCCGAATTCTCAACATTACTACCAGTAACAACAACACCACCTATTTGCAAAGCCGCACCCACATAAAAACCAGAATAAGGATTATAAGCAGTCTCTAAAGCTTTCAAAGCCTCACCTAATAATAACTTCTCAGAATCACCCAATTCAAAATAACTAACTAGCTCCATCAACAACACACACCCCCCAAAAAAAATAATTGGATGCGGGCACCGAGATTTGAACTCGGGACTTTCGGCTCATGAGACCGACGCTCTAGCCAGACTGAGCTATGCCCGCAAAAAAAAAATAATAATAACCCCTACCAACGAAAAAAAAAGAGACTACAAAGAATCAGCCAACTCACGCAAAGACTTGACTTTATTCTCATAATCCCTAGTTTCTCTACGATCAATAAGTAAACCAGTAATACCCGCATTCTCAGCAGATTTTATGTCACTAACGATAGAGTCACCAACCATTAACACATCATCTTTTTTTAATTTATTATCCTTAAGTATAGCCTCATAAGACTCCTTATCATTTTTCAATAAACCACTCTCATAACTTAAATAAACACCATCAAAAATACTAAAATCCATTTTTTGCTTTAACTGCTCATAACTAAACTTGTCAATATTAGCAATGATAAACAATTTATAACCTTTATCTTTAAGCTCTTTTAAAACCTCTTCAGAATCATCATAAGGCTTAGCCAAAATAGCATTCTTATTCCACATACCAACAAGCTTTTCATAAACAAAATCAGGAATCCTAAGATCCATTTCTTTAACTACTTGCTCAAAAGCTTCCTGCAAAGACTCATACTCCTGAGTCATAAAAGACTTTTCAAACTTAACTATGAAATCACCAAAACGCTCCCTAGCCCTTAAAAAATACTTAACCTGCTTACTAGGACTCGGCTTAACACCAGTTTCAACGAGAGTACCCCAAACATCAAAAATTATAGCTTTAACCATTATAAAAATTTAGCAAAAGAAGACCATATATAAATTTTACTGAATGGACTCTGCGGGAATCGCACCCGCGGCCTCTACCATGCCAAGGTAGCGCTCTACTACTGAGCTAAGAGCCCAAAAAAAAATTTTTATTGACTTAAGGATTCGACCATTTATTATTAGCTTTCCTTAAGAATTCAGTTAAATAAGTTTTGTTTTGTTCCCAAACCAATAAAGACTTGTCAAAGTACTCACCCTGACTTTTCTTATCCCCAGTAAAACCTTCTAAAGAGTTTTTAGATGTTAAAGCCATAAAATCATACAAAATCTTTTGTATTTTTTCCTTATCAGCTTCATCAAAACAATTAGATTCAACCATTGAAACATAAGAACCATTATTAGGTATTAACCAATTTTGAAAAACACCACACCAATTATGAAATAAACTACTAATTCTATAACTTAAATCCCTATGAAGTTTTTGACCAATAAAACCTTTTTCCAAAATGAAATCTCTGAAAAAGAAGACATCATCTAATTCTTTAAAACTAGCTTTGATACCTAATTCTTTTTTTAAAACAGCGAATTCTTTTTTTAGCTGAGAGATTAATTCTTCATTTTTCATAAGAACCAGTTATTCGAGAGTTATATTTAAAGTTATCCAAACAAGTAAAGTTTTTTATATACCAGATTATTTACTGAAAGATGTATGGATTTGATTAAAGATTTGAGCTACGACGAAGATGTTTTAAAAACAGCACTTAAAATAGCACTTCTTAACGCGGCTAAACATAATGGAAAAGCCAATCCCGGAAGCATAATAAGCGGAGTTCTAGGAGATCACCCCGAAGTTAAAAAAGACATGAAGAATTTTTCTAAAATAGTACAAGAATTAGTTAAAAAAGTAAATTCAATTAGCTTAGAAGAACAAAGAAATACTTTGTTAAAAATAGATGACAAAGCATTAGATAAAAAAGAAAAAGAAGTTGATTTATTTAAGAATCTGAGTTTTGAAGAAGGCCAAAAAGTTATTACTGCATTTCCCCCAAGCCCAGAAAAACACCCCCATATAGGTCATGTTAAAGCATTACTACTTAATTATTTATTAGCAGAAGAAAAAAAAGGAGATTTCATATTGCGTTTCGAAGATACGAATCCAGAACTGGTTAAAAAAGGATTTTACGATATTATGATAAATGATTTTAAATGGATAGGTGTGAACTGGAAAAAAATAGTTTACGCAAGTGATTACATGACTCTTTATTATAAGCATTGTGAAGATTTGATAAGAGAAGGTAAGGCTTATGCTTGTAATAGTTCAGGAGAGGATTTTAAAACATACAGGATGAAAGGGATAAACCCACCAGCACATAATAATTCTGCTGAAAAGAATCTAGATTTATGGAAAAAGATGCTAAAAGGAGAAGTAGAAAACTACGTTATCAGATTAAAAATTGATATCCGACATAAAAATAGTACTATGAGAGAACCAGTTATTATGAGAATCATAAGAAAAAGTCATGCGAGACAACAAAATAAATACCTTGTTTGGCCCGCATATGATTTCCAAAACAGCATCATGGACGGTTATTTTAAAGTAACTCATCGTCTTAGAAGTAAAGAGTTTGAGATGAGGAATGAGTTACAGAGATACATACAAGAAATTCTTGGTTATGAAAAAACCCAGATTTATGAATTCGCAAGGTTTAATATGGAAGGAGCGAAGAGCAGTGGTAGAATAATAAGAGAAGGTATTTTAAAAGGAGAATTTATAGGATGGGACGACCCCTCTTTAACAACTTTAGCCGCGCTTAGAAGAAGAGGTTTTCAACCAGAAGCAATTAAGAATTTTATACTAAGCACAGGAGTTACCAAGTCAGAAAGCACAGTTACTTGGGATGATTTAATAATGCATAATAAAAGAGTGCTAGATATTAAAGCTAAAAGGTATTTCTTTATTAAAAATCCTATTAGTATAAAAGTTAAGAATGCACCTAATAAGAAAGTACATATGAAATTAATACATAATACTAAGGATAAAAGAGTGCTGGATTTAGAAGAAGATTTTTACATATCAAAAGATGACTACGAATCTTTAAGCGAAGGAGTTTATCGTTTAATGGAAGCTTACAATATTTATTTTGACGGAAAAAGTTTTGAGTACCTAGACGATTCTTTAAAAACATATAAAACAAAAGGAAAAGGAATGCTTCATTACTTACCAAAAAATAAAGATTATGCAAAAGCCACTGTTTTAATGCCTGATAAAAAAAGCGTTAAAGGAATAGTAGAAACAAAAGATATTAAGATAGGCGAAGTTGTACAATTTGAACGCTTCGGATTTGTCAGAAAAGATAATGAAAAAGAATTCTGGTTCACACACTAAACCGAAAGCTTTAAAATTAAAACGAATTTATAATTTTAATATAAAACAAATACAGAGGTGCATATAAATGAGCGATAGTATAATAGTGAAGTCTAAAATTAAAGAATTGGCTTCAGGACAAAACATAGGCGGTGATTTTGCCGAAGCACTTGATAAAAAAGTCAAGGAATTGGTTAAAGAAGCTGCAAAAAGAGCAGAAGGAAATAACAGAAGAACAATAATGGCTAAAGATCTATAAAGCCTTAATTTTTTCTTCTAATTTTTTTATTTTTTGTTTTTTATAATTCAAGAAATTCTTAGGTATTTTCTGAGTTTCTAAATAACTTAATATTTTATTAGCAACAACTAATTCATGATTTAAAGATTCAGCCAACCTTCTTTTTTTACTAACCTCATAATGAGCTTTAGCAAGAGTTAAAAAATACCTTTTATGCCTAGAAGAGAATATCATTTTTTAAAGAACCCGAAAAATCCTTTCTTTTTAACAGGACGACTATCAACACCCATTTTTTTATAATCATTCATTAGTTCATTATTAGCTGTTTGATTATTAAAATTTTGTTGTTTAAAGGAACTACCACTATCATTTTCAGTTTTAGATTTTTCAATATCCCCCGATAAACTAGCAATTTTTTCAGACAATTTCAATATGGAATCAGCAATTATCTTATTTTGCTGAATTATTCTACCCATTAAGTCTTCAGGACGTTCATTCTGCTCAAAATCCCTTAGTAAATCTTTATTAACATGATCAAAAAGCTCAGTGAGTCTTTTTATAGTACCATCTAATTTATTAATAGAACTTACGAAATCAGAACCAGGCCTTAAACCAGTTTTTTTGAGTTCTTCAATCTCTCTTTTTAATTGATCCACTTCTTGCCTAGGAACTAATTCATAGTCTTGATTTTCTGACATGGAGATAGCTGTGTAGAAACTAGTTTATAAAGTTTAGTCATTACTCAGAGGTAGATGATTTTTGGCTGAGAATGACATCATCAATTCTTAATATCATATTAGCTACTTGACTAGCACTGGATAAAGCCTGAATCTTAATTTTTAAAGGTTCTATAATCCCTTCTTTTAAAGCATCTATTAAAACACCTTCAAAAACATCAACCCCAGGCCAGTCTTTACCAGAAGCATTAACACTAGATAAAACATCTAAAGGATCCTTACCCGCGTTTTCAGCAAGAGTCCTAGGAATAATTTCTAAGCTATCCGCAAAGGCCTGGATAACCAATTGTTCTTTACCTAAGAATTTCTTAGCTTCTTTTCTTAAATCATTAGCAAGCTTTATTTCGAAACTACCCGCGCCACCAACAACTTTATTATTTTTATAAACAGCCAAAACATCACCTATAGCATCCTCAACAGCTCTTTTGGCTTCATCAGCAACGTGACTAGTTTCTCCTCTAACAAGTATAGTGACTACTTCAGGATTTTCACATTCAGTAACTATTGTTATTTCATCATCACCCACGACGTGACTTTTTACTTTTGCAAAGCCAAAATTATTTTTCAAGTCAAGAACATCACTTACTATTTTAGCACCTGTAGCTTTAGATAATTTTTCCATATCACTTTTTTTAACTCTTCTACACGCATATATTCCTTTTTTTGCAAGTAAGTACTGCGCGAGGTCATCAATACCTTTTTGACAAAACAATATGTTAGTGCCTGAATCACTTATTTTATTAACAAGATTTCTTATTAGTGATTCTTCCATTTCAAAAAGAGATTGTATTTTCTCAGGATCAGATATGTTTATCTTAGCATCATTGTCAGGACTTCTTATTTCTAAAGGAATGTCTAACAAAGCCACTTTTCCTTTTTTTTCTTTAGGCATGGAAGAATGAATTCTTTCTTTGTCTATAACAACGCCTTTTATTAAAGATGTTTTATCAGTAGACTCCCCGTGTTTCTTTTCGATATTAATGTTTTTACGATTCAGATCTTTTTTAATTATCTTTATAGCTTCACAAACAATTTTTGAGAGTAATTCTTTATGATCTTCAGAGCCCTTACCAGTCATAGCAGTCATACCTATTTTTACGTAATCTTTTTCAGATATTTTGAAAGCGTAAGATTCAGCAATTTTTTTAGATATATCAGCAGAGACCCTGTATCCTTTAGATATTATAGCGGGATGAACGTTTTTGTCAAGTAAATTCTCTGCTTTTTTTAATAATTCACCAGCTAATACAACCGCAGTAGTTGTTCCATCACCCACTTCATCTTCTTGAGTTTCAGCTATTTGAACTATCATTTTAGCAACGGGATGGTCTAATTCTAATTCGCGAAGTATAGTTACTCCATCGTTAGTTACAGTGACTTCTCCACCACTATTAACTAACATTTTATCCATTCCTTTAGGACCAAGCGTGGTTCTTACTGCTTCACCAACTAATTTAGCTATGTATATGTTTATTCTCTGAGCATCTTTGCCAGTATCTCTCTGACTTCCTTCCGGCAAGAAATCTTTTTTTGACATATTTTAAATAAATAAAGCCTCCATTATATATTAGTAATTTATAAAAATGGAATATTTATTTTGTATATAACTTTTTTGGAAATACTTATAAGAAAGAAAGTATTATTGTAATTGATAACCATGAAAATAACAATTAGTGGAAAACCAGGAAGCGGAACAAGTACTATCTCCAAGCTGTTATCAGAAAAATTAGGTTATGAACACTTATCAACAGGAGATTTCATGAGGGATTTGGCTAGTGACAAGAAACTTAGCTTGTTAGAATTAAGCAAGTTAGCAGAAGAAGATGATGAAGTAGATAAATTATTAGATGCCAGACAAGAAAAGTTTGGTAAAGAAAAAGAAGATTTTGTGCTGGACGCAAGGATAGGTTTTCATTTTATTCCAGACTCTAAAAAAATATACTTGGACGTAAGTGATGAAGAAGCCATAAAAAGAATTAAGAAGAGAGAACAAGATAGTACTGAAGAAGAATATTACGATAGGTTAAATTCTGAAAGGAAAAGATACAAAAAACTTTACAACTTGGATTTTGAAGATTTTAATAATTACGACATAGTTATTAAAACAGATAAGTTGAAACCAGACGAGATATTAAATTTAATTCTTAAAATGATATAAGTCCGAAATATTTATATTAAAATAATTATTCCGAAAAGAAATATGGCTAAGCGATACGATTATTTGAAAAAAATAGAAGAGTTTAAAGATAAGTACGAAGATTTGAAAGGTAAAACCATAACTATTGTAGGCTTGGAAGGAGTAGGTATTGTACTTGCTGAAGCACTTTGTAGAAATGGTTATAATCTTAGGATAATAGATAAGGGAAGAGTGTATATTGAAGAGATGCACGGACAAACAATTTATTTAGAGGAAGACGTTACTAAGTTTAAAGCTAAACAAGCCAAGAAAAGATTAGAAAGTATTAATTCAGAAGTTAAGGTTAAGGCTTTTCACGAAGAATTAACCCAAGATACTAATTACTTACTCGATTCAGACCTAGTTATAGATTGTACTAATAAAAAAGAAGCCAGTGACGTAATCGCGGATTACTGCGAATCTCAAGAAATCCCAGTTATATACACAGGATTAGAAGGTTCTAAAGGTTTTATCATAGTACAACAAAAAGCTAGTATGATTGATAAAGTCGGAAGTTTCGATATTGAAAGTAAAGGATTAATGACTAGCACAGTTTTTTTAGTAGCAGGCCATGTTTTGACTTTGGTTGCTAAAGTTTTAAGCAATGAAGAAGTTAAAGAAGAGTATGTTTTAGATGCGTGGAATTTGAAATGATACCACAAGAAGAACTAGTTTTTTTTAAAGAGAAGTTGAAAAGTAGTGTTAGACCGTTATTCTTTTTTGATGATGATTGCGATGGGGTTTCTAGTTTTGTACAATTGTATAATTTGGTGGGTGATGGAAAAGGAGTGATGGTTAAAGGAAAACCTTTGATAGATGAGAATTTTTATCGCTACGTAGAAGAATACCAACCAGATGTTGTTTTTATATTAGACAAGCCTTTAGTCAGTCAAGATTTCTTAGATAAAATAAGCGTGGATGTTTTATGGTTGGATCATCATCCTTTGCAAGATAATAAAAAAGTTAAGTATTTTAATCCTAGAAAGTTAAATCCTGAAGATAATACACCTACTAGTTATTGGGCTTATCAAATTGCGGAGTTAGAAAATAAAGGTTGTTTATGGTTAGCAATGCTAGGTATAATAGCTGATTGGAATTTGTCTTTAAAAGAAGATTTTTGTAAATCATATCCTAATTTGTTAAGCTGTGAAGTTGATAAACCAGAGGATGCACTTTTTAATTCAGAAATGGGTAAACTGATTAAGATAATTAATTTTAATTTAAAAGGGAAAACCAGTGATGCTATGAAGAGTGTTAAGATACTTACTAGGATTAAAGAGCCTGAAGATATTTTAGAACAAAGAACTAGCCAAGGTAAGTTTATTTTTAAAAAGTATTTGAAAATTAATGATGATTTTGAAAAAATTAAAAGTTCTATAAATAATGAAGATCCAAATTTTTTAGTTTTTACATACAATACAGGCCAATTATCAGTCACTACTGATTTAGCTAATGAGTTATTATATGAAAATCCTAACAAGATCATAATTATAGGGCGTTCCAATGACGAAAATATTATGATGAGTATACGGAGTTCTGAAAAGAAAATAGTGGATGTGGTGTCTGATACAGCTGAGAGACTAGGTGGTTATGGAGGAGGTCACGATACTGCTTGTGGAGCTTGTGTTCCGAATGATAGGTTTGAAGAATTTGTGAATCATTTAAAGGAAGAATTTAGTTAATTAACCAAAGATTTTAAGTATATATCAAAACAGTATTTTTTTACTTCAGACGATACGTGTAATTGTTCATTAACAACTATTTTTTTTACGAAGAAGTTATTATCACGAGCCATGTTTTTAACCTTGTTTTTAACCATGTTTATCTTTTCTTTTTTTGAAAATAAGTATAAGTGAATAATACCGTTTTTCCTCAATACTTTTAAAGCATCAGCAAAATAGTAATCAGCTTCAGTAGGATGAGGCATTATTATTCTATCAAATTCTTTTTTTAGGTTTTTAATCTCTTTCTCCACATCCCCAAGTATTGCCTTTATGTTATCAGCATTATTTTTTTGGATGTTTATCCGGGCATATTCATGAGCATCAGGATTGTTATCAATACATATTATTTTTTGAGCCAAAGAATTTTTTGATATTACTAAAGGATAAGGTGCACAGCCAGAAAATAATACTAGTACGTTTTCATTATTTTTAATTAATGAAGCCACTCTTTTTCTTTCATTAGCTGTTCTTGCAGAAAAATAAACTTTATTTATATCAAGATTTATTTTAACCCCGTTTTCTAAATGAGTAGTTTCGGTGCTTCCTTTTCCTTTTAGTATTTCATAGTTCTGAGTTCTTTTTTTTCCTGAATGCTTATCAGTTTTTTTTATGACTAATCTTAGTCCTTTATTGGTTTCCAAAAGGGATTCAGCGATTTTTTCTTGATAAGGCAACATTTCAGGAAATATTGTTATTATAGCTACGTCACCTATTTGTTCATAAGCTCTGCTTGCTCTATTAAATATTTTTTGAGGTAATACTTTTTCTAGTTCTCTTCTGAAAGATCTTGTTCTTTTGTTAAGTTTAAACTTAAAGTTTTTTATAGAATATTCCCGCGTGTATTTTTCTATTTCTTTTATAGAATCATCGTTTTTTGTTCTTAAAGGAAATATTATTTTGTCAGCTTTTATTAGGGGAAGGTAAGAATCTTCATATAATTTTTTTCTTTTTAGCAATCCTTTTACTGGTTTTCCATATTTTTTATCTATTTTTAATCCATATACCATATTATCCTAACTCTTTTTTTTATGAATCAAGAGTTTATTATAAATGTTTTTTTTAGTTAAAATATTTAAAAAGAAGCTTATTATTTATTATAAGATAAATGGATTTTCAAAAAATACCTAGGATAGAAGATAAACAACATTACTTAGACGTAGCTTTTAAAAGAGGTTCTTCTAAAGCTAAAGCAGCTAATAAAAATAAAGATCTTGTTAGGATAAGCACTGTTAAGGATTATTTAGTTAGTAATCTTAGTAAGATTTGTTCTGGTTTTCCCAGTTTTGATGACTTGAGCTTGTTCCAAAGAGATGTTTTGCTTTTGAGATTCGAAATAGATGATATTAAGCAGAGTTTAGGAGGAGTAAATTGGGGTATGAACACTATTAGGCGTTTGGGTGTTGAATATAGTAAAAAAACAAGTGAGTGGAGACAGTTTTATGCTCGTGTTAATAGTGTTTTTGATAAGATATCTAAGGATTTAGATTTTTTAGAAGAGGTTAGGAAGTTTCTTAGGGAGATGCCCATGGTTAGGGATATGTTCACTGTTTGTATAACAGGTTTTCCTAATGTTGGTAAGAGTACTTTAATAACTAAGATTACTGAGTCCAAACCAGAGATTAATAGTTACGCATTCACTACTAAGAGAATTAATATAGGTTATTTTGATAATATTCAAGTGATGGATACACCAGGTGCTTTAGGCAGGGAGAAAGTTAATAGTATTGAACAATTGGCTTTTTATGCTATTAAGGACGTGGCTAACATATTAGTTTTTGTTTTTGATCTTACCGAGCCTTATCCTTGGGAAGATCAGCTGGCTTTATTTGAGAAGGTTAAAGGTTTTGGTAAGCCTTTAGTGGGTTATTTGAGTAAGACAGATATTATTGATGAAAATGATTCTAGAATTAATGATTTAGAAGTTGATTTATATAAAGATCCTGACGTGTTGAAAGAAAAATTAATAGGTTTTAGTAGAAATCATGCTTTTTGAACTACTATTTTAAAGTCACATGGGAATTTCATCCTAGCTCTTTTTAATGAGATCTTAGCAGCTTCTAATCTTTCTTTATTCACTCTTACTTCGAAAACTTCTTGTCCTTTTTTAACCCTCGCAGCTATCCCTACTGGCTTTCCAAAGCTGTGACTCATACCCGTGCTCATCCTGTCAGCTCCTGCTCCTGCTGCTAAAGGATTGTTTCTTAGTACGTGGTGAGGATATACTCTTAGTTGAAAGAAGTAGTTTAGAGGTGCTTTTCTGTCTAAGTGTTTTAGCGTTGTTTTTCTTGCTGCTTCTAAAGAATTATGTCTTAGTTGTATGTCTCTTTCTGAGACTAGTAATAGTTTGTACTCGAACTTTTTATCTTTATTGCCCATTACGTATTTTACTACTTTACTATTAGGCACTCCTCTTATAAAGTCTTTTGATCTGTATTTAGATTTTCTAGTATAAGGTCTTTCTAATCTTCTCCATGCTACAGCTCTCATTAATTTTGCCATAAGAGAGTGGATTTAGTTATTATTTAAAAACGTTTTGGTAATTTATCTACCTGCATAGAATATTTTTTGTATGTTTATATCTTTTGGTGCGACGCCGTTTCTATCTATGGGCTTATCAACAGGGTCTCGATCGACCCTGTTGTATAATGCCTCTCTAGATCGCGTCACTACGTCTTTGTCTTTTATCTTCTCTATAAACTCTTGGTTTGTTTTGTTTTTTTGTTGTAGTTGCGCTACCTCTTTTTCCAGGGATTCTATTTTTTGTTTGTTTAGTTTGATTAGTCTTAGTAAGAAGTTTTTTGTGGATTCTAGTTCTTGGAGTATTTCGTTTTTTGGTTCTTGTTGTTTTTGTTGGTTTTCTCTGTATTGGTTTTGTACTTGAGTTATTACGTCCATAGATTTATTTGTGTCGTGGGTACTATATAAATATTTCTATTTTTATATATAGATATACGATTAACTATACTAGAATAATGATTTGTTCTTTAGTTTTTTTTTACACAAAAGAAACATACAAACGCCTATTACTCTTCCCTTTATTATCCGCTTTTAAAAAATTCAAATCAGGAATCTCACTCGTATTCCTAACATGAGTCCCACCATCCGCTTGCTTATCCACATCCCCCACCTCTACAATCCTCAACATTTCAATACTAGGAGGTAAAGCACCCGCCAACTTAACTAAAGAAGAATCTTTTTCAGCCTCAACCCTAGGAATTTCATAAATCTTCACAACATGATTTTTTCTCAACTCCCTATTTGTTTTCACCACATATTCTTTTAAAATTTCTTTATCAAACTCTTCAAGATTAAAATCAAGCCTTAACTTATCCTCATCTATCTGATTACCAGTTATCTTAGCACCCAACTCTTTATACAACAAACCAGAAAGCACATGACTCGCAGTATGATACTGCATAAGCTTATACCTCCTACTCCAATTTATAACACCTTTCACAACATCCCCTTCTTCCAATCCTTCTTTATCAACCAAATGCACCACAACACCATCACCATCTTTTTTAACATTAACCACTTCATATTCTTCATTTTTTACCAATTTACCCGTATCAGCCGGCTGACCACCACCCCTAGGATAAAAAGCAGTCTTATCCAAAACAACCACTTTATCATTTACACTAACCACTCTAGCTTCAAACTCCTTAACATACGAATCTTCCAAATAAATCTTCATTTTATTATCTTACCAGTAGCATAACTCCAAAGAGCCAAATCCAAAACATCAACATCCAAACCCTTAAAATCCGCAAAAGAAACTAACTTATCCTCATAATCATAATATTCCTTCTCACTCCTAGGAGGATCAGAACTATGAAAAACACCTAATTCATTCATCAAACGAAGAACATGCTTATCAATAATAGCATAACCCTTATAACCAATATTCCTCAAAAAATGACTACTCTCTTTAAAACCAAAACCAAGAAAATTATTCTTTATAAACAACCTCCTCTCATAAAAACCTAAAGAATCCAAATGACCTTTTATATCAGGAAACAATTTTAATTTCTCCCTATTAACCAAAAGATACCTAGTCCTAACATTATAAAAACGAACTTTTCCTTTCAACCTATTTTTTATCTCATCAGGAGAACCAGTATCTAAAAAACCCTTTAACAAATCAACAGCCTTTAAACCCATCTCCGCACTACTATTAGCAGCAAAAATACAAAAAGCCATTTCTTCTAACCAAACACTAGGCCTAGAATTAACTTTTCTAAACTCCTCTAATTTAGCATTAATAGCAACACTCATACCCTTATAATGATCAAAAAAGTCATCCATAATAAAAAGAAAT
>SKFY01000015.1 GCA_007117755.1 Candidatus Woesearchaeota archaeon
ATGGAATACTTGTTAAAAAATCCTAGTAGTAAAATAAAAGACATACAAGATAAAACAGGATTGGCTATTAGCACTATATCTACTGTTAAGAAGAGGCTTTTAGAAAAAAACTTGGATGAAATAAATGTTCCTTCGCCTAATTTGTTTAATATAATAACATTAGTAGTTTATAGAGGAGAAAAAATAGTTGACATTCCCGAAGAGGCATTCTTCAGCGTTATAGGAAAAGACAGAGGTTTTTATTTCATGGCTAATAAAGACTGGCAAGGTTTCAACAAAAGCCATAAAGTGAGTGGTTTGAAAAAAGCTGTGGTGGAACACTTCGATACGGATTCTGGAGAAGTGAATTTCTTTGGAATACAAAAAACAAAAGAACCGAAAATGTATAAGAGTCTGCCAAAAACATTGTATGGCCTTTTAAAATATAAAACGACAAAACTGGCAGCTGAAAGAACAAATTTAAGTTTACAGACAACCACTAAAAACGTTAAAGAGCTAAAAAATAGTAATATTTTAAACACGACTTATGTTAATAAAATTTCTAAAAGCGAAAATATTGTTTTGACGCGTAAAGAATCATCTTTTTTTAGTCTGAAAGACGATAACAAAAGATTCGGCGTTAGTTTAAGTAAAAGTTGGCAAATTATCGATACTGAAGATTTAATTATACCTTTAACTGAAGCTAAGATAAATATTGATTTCTCAGGAGCGATTAAGAAAAACTATCTTTTATTGGAATAAATAACTACTAGTTAGTGAATATTTATATATTTGAATAGTATACTAAGAGTATGCACATATTAAACATAAGACCTGTTGGTAAAGGAACGGAAGTAGAAATTACATACTTAAACCCTGAAACTAACGAAGTTTCTGTTAAAAAAGACCGTTCTGAACACATAACCACAACCCAACCATTAACCACTGAAATCGCAAAAAAAGTAATTGAAGAATTAAAAGGAAAATATCCAGATAGAAAATACGAACTGAAAGATTACGGTTTTACCGATAAAAAAGTTATTTGGCAAGTAGGAAGTAGAGAAGACCGTAAAGACATAACTTATAAGTTAGAAGGAGAAGAGATATTCATAACAGAATCCAAGGATAAATACTTAGCAAAACCTATAAACAAAGGGTTAGCAAAAGACGATGCGGAGAATAATGAAGAAATAACAGAGTTCACAGAAACCGAAAAAGTTAGAACAACAAAAGCAGGACTTTCCACACTGGACGCGGAGAATTACAAGATAATAAGGATGGAATCACCCCCGTTAAAGAAAAAAGAAGAAGCGTTAGAACTGAAAAAATTAATAAAAAATATTCCTGGGATAAAACAAAACACTGAAAGCATAAGTGTTTTTGAAACTCCAGAAGGAGATTACAAAGTAAAGTTGAGAACGAATTATGATTTTAACTTAATTAAAGCATTGCAAGATGCAGACATGGACATAAAAAGAAAACCAAGCGGTAAACCTGATTATGAAGCCGGAATAGATACAGACGACCCATTAAACCTTAACAGCCCAACCAAGATTCTGAGATTTAAACACCCTCTATATAGTAAGTATAATCCAAACTTGAGTTTGGACGAACAAGTAAATGATCAAGATTACAGAAGCGTGGAAGATTTAGAACAAACAGTAGAAGAAGTATATCAACATTATTTAGGAAATACAGCCGCTGTAGATTTGGAAGTTATAGATTGGGCTGAAGAGGAACAAATAAGTGGACGGATATACGCAGCGATTCTAAAATCAGAAAGAGAAAATAAGCTTTACATAACAAGAGAAGCATGGCACAACCCAGAGGTGAGAAGCCAGTTAAAAACGAAAAAAGCAGATTTGGTAATAACAGAAGACGAAGTTGATTTAGCTGAAAAGATGAATGAGTCAGCTAAAAACTACAAATACATAACAGGTCATAACTTCGATGATTATGATCAAAAACATTTAATTAAAAATAAAGAATTAAAGAAAGCGTGGAGCGTGACAAAAAACCAAGTATTAGACACTTTACCTTACACAAAAAACAGGATAAAAATTACTAAAAATAACAGGTTGGAAAGCATGATTGAATTTGAAAAATCATTAGAGTATAAAGAACAAGAAGAAAAAATAAAATCAGGAAACCCTGAAGAGATAAACGAAGTCCTGCTATACACAGAAACAGACGGTGATAAACAATGGGATTTAATAAGAAAATTGATGTATAATGCCGTCGCGGAAGCAGTAGTGACGAGAAGACCTTTGCAAAGTGTTTTTAGAGCAAAGCCCGAGCTTAATTTTATGGAAGCAGAAGAAAGAAAATACTTCTTAAAAATGAACACTCACAGAGATAAACATATTAAAAATCCGAATCAACAAAGAGCCAGGATAACAGGCAAGTATTCTACGAAAGAATTAATGAAAGAATTGATAAGTAACTCAAAGAGTTATGAAGAAATCGAAGGATACATCGGTAGAAATCCTTTGTTTTTCACAAGCATGTTTAATGTTATAAATGAAAACCCAGAACTTAAGTTTTTGAAAAAACTTCATTCTTTAGAAAAAGACTTTTTGCTAAAAGATGATTTGAGCACTAAGATATTAACAGGAGTGTCAGAAGCAATAGAAGATGTGAAAGATTATGCTGAAAGTAATGGAGTTAAATTTGGAAACCCTATGAATTCTGAAGAAATGTACAGAAGAGCCAGTCCTGAAGAAAGAGAAGAACTGGATTTGAAAAACAAGATATTTACCATCAAACATAATGCTAAATCCAGAAAGACAGAAGAATATGATGATACAATAGCGTACTTTAATGCTTTATTAAAACCTGGAGAAGAAGACTTAGAAGGTTATAGAGCGGGAGAATACAGAATAACAACAGATAAAGATATTTACACCTTAGGAAGAATCAGAGCTATAACTTTGGGAGAAGGAAGATTTGTAGGAGTTATGAACGGGAATGTTATGACGCAAGGAGTTAAGTGGCCGAGAAGTAATCCTAAAAAAGCACAGCCACACGAAGTATACGCGAATAAAATATTAACTAACTGGGTGTTGGAAGAACCCTTGCCTGATATAAATGAAGCAAGAACGAACTTGAACAAAAACCAAGGAGGAACACCAAAATACACCCAGTTAGGAAAAGACATACTTCAAACACTATATAAGATGAAACATAAAAAAAGAGAATCGTCACAAACAAAAATGAATTTTTAATCAAAAAACTATTTAAATAAATGATTATTAACAAAAAGCAGGGAGGCCATAAATATGAAACTCACATTAGTAGAACCCAGGATTCTAAAAGAAAGCATAACAATAATATCAGAATTAGTTAGTGAAACCAGGATATACGTTAATAAAGATTATTTAGAAGTAATAGCAATGGACCCTGCAAACGTAGCCATGGTACTTTTTAAAATGCCAAGCACAGTATTTGCAGAATACGAAGTTGAAGAATCAGTTTTGTCCATTAATCTTAATAATTTAAAACAAATCCTTAGAAGAGTTAAAAACACAGATGTTTTAACTTTAGAAGTTAAAGAAAACAAGCTTAAGTTAACTATGAAGGATAAAAGCATAAGAACTTTTAATTTGCCTTTATTAGATTTAGAAGATAAAAAACAGAAAGAACCTAGTTTAGAATTCAAATCAGAAATTAAGATGAAAAGCCAAGACTTCAACGAAGCTATAGAAGACGTTGATATAGTGGCTGAAAGCGTTGTTTTAGGAACCGAAGCCGAAACTTTTAAAGTGAGCGCGACAGGTGATTTGACTAATGCAGAAGTATCTATTAACAAAGACGAAGATACTTTTATAAAAAGCCAAGGAGATCATAAAAGCAAGTACAGCATTGAATATTTGAAGAAGATGATACAAGGAAGTAAATTAGCAAACGATGTTAATATAAAATTCAGCACTGATTATCCTTTAAAATTAGAATATATTGAGAAAGATAGATTAAGTTTGAGTTTCATATTAGCACCTAGGGTTGATAATGATTAAAGAATTTTAAAAAAAAATATGTTTGGGGAGAAAATGTCTTTTTGGAAAAAAGCCAAGCCAGCAGAAAAGGAAGTTAGAGAAAATAGTGATGAAGCTAAGATTTTAATTAATGAAATAGAAACTAATTTAAAAGAAATAGGCGTGGTACACGGAATTAAAGAAACTTATTATGACGAATCATTAAATAAATACACTCCTAATGTTAAGTCAGAAGTTTTGAGGAGTATAGAACCTCTTTATAAGGATCTGGATTATATAGTTAGGCGTTTTTCTAAAAGAGTGGAAAAAAACGTGAAGGAGAAACGTGATTTCATAAAAAGTATTAGGAAAGTAATCGGAAAAAACATAGAAAAACACCTTAAAAAAATAAGGTCATAAAAAAAAATCGTTGAATTTAATTTTTTATGTGATTAAGAAGTTTTTGAGGATCTCTACCAGGTACTGCTTTACCCCACAAAACAAAAACCCTGTTTATACGACCCCAATATTTTTTAGGAACGAATTTCATTAATTCTTTTTCAGTTTCATCAGGATTTTTAGTTTTTACAAAACCCAACACGTTACTTATTCTGTGAACATGAGTGTCTACACAAATCGCGGCCTCCTTAAAAACTTCTGCAAGGACTAAATTAGCTGTTTTTCTACCCACCCCAGGTAAAGAAATTAACTCATTTAAAGAATCAGGAATTGAACCAGCATATTCCTTATTTATTTCATTAGCGCTTTTAATCACGTGCTTAGCCTTGGTTTTGTTATAATTTAAACTTTTGAAAATTTTCAAAACATCTTCATAATTAGCACTAGCCAATTCTTTTAAAGAAGGATATTTTTTAAACAAGGACTCACCTATTAAGATAGTGGTTTCGTCTTTACTCTGAGCACTCATTATAGTAACTATTAAAACTTGCCAAGGTTCTTTCCAACCCTCAGCAGCTAAACGAGTACTGTCTTTTTTGAAAAAAAGTTCTGCTTTTTCAAAAATATCAATGAAATAATCTTTTTTGTTCATCAGAATATTAAGTAATAAGCTTTTTTTAAAATAGTTTCCCCCCAAAAAAAAATATGATGATAAGAGCTTATTCCCAAGGAAATACTAACCAAGAATCATCGTTTATTTTTTTAGCATGAAATCTTGGTTGGTATTTAGAAGTATAACGTAGTGTTAAACAAACCACGTAATTATCTTGCAAGTTATTATTTAAGATGGCATCTCCCTTATCAATTATTTCATCAACTACTAATGTATCTGAAGAAACTTTTTCCCTATCAGTTATTAAAGGAATGCCTAGTTTATGACTTAACATGACAGCAGGAGTTAAGCCTCCTCTTGGTAAACCATAAATATTTTTAAAAGTAATACCTGACTTTTTAACATGATTAAAAACGTCATCAACATATTTTTTTATATCTTCAAAAGAAACATAAGTTTTTTCCATAAATAAAAATGAAATAATTATGTACTTAAAAGTTTTTAGTATCGATATTAATTTAAAACATTAAAAAATACCTAATAGAATGAATGCTATAACTGTGAAGAATCTCACTAAGGAATATAACGGGACCAGAGCAGTTAATAATCTGAGTTTGAAAATAAAAAAAGGAGAGATATTAGGATTCTTAGGACCTAACGGAGCGGGTAAAACCACGACTATTAATTGCATAGCGCAATTAGCAACATTAACTAAAGGAAGTATAAAAGTAAACGGTTATGATATACAAAAAGATTATGTGGAAGCCAAAAAAGAAATTGGTTTAAGCCCGCAAGAAATACCCCGGGATTATTATTTTAAAATAAAAGATATATTGATGTACCAAGCAGGTTATTTTGGTATACGAAGAAAAGAAGCGAAGAGGAGAACTGAGAAATTCTTAAAAGATTTTGATTTGTGGGATAAAAGAGATAAGGGTTTGAAAGAATTATCCGGAGGTATGAAAAGAAAATTATCTTTGGCTAAAGCGCTTATACACGAGCCAAAAATATTAATATTGGATGAGCCCACGGCTGGCTTAGATGTTGATACCAGGTATGATTTGTGGGAGTTAATAAAAAGTCTTAAGAAGAAAGGAATGACTATTATTTTAACAACTCATTATATAGAAGAAGCTGAGAAATTAAGTGACAGGATAGGTATAATAAATAAAGGTAATCTGATAAAATTAGAAGATACTAAAAATATTATAGAAGAACTTTCTCAAAATATTATTAAAATCTATTTGTTAGATGATGTTAAGATAAATAAATTAGGGGATTTGGATTTTAAACAAAAAAAAGACGTGTTGGAAATAA
>SKFY01000034.1 GCA_007117755.1 Candidatus Woesearchaeota archaeon
AAAACTTAAGATTTAAATAAAATCATTATATACTCTTTAAGAATTTATATGGATGAAAAAGAAAAAAATTTTTTGGATAAAGCACTCGAGGACGTTATTGATCCTGAGTTATACGTGGACATAGTAAGTTTAGGATTGGTTTATGGTTATGAAGTTAATAAAAATAAGGATTTGAAGATTATTATGACTCTTACCTTCCCAGGCTGTCCTTACGGTCCTACTCTTAAAGATCAGGTTAAAGAAAGGATTGAAGAAGAAAAAATTTATAGAAGTGTTGAAGTGGAATTAACTTTTGATCCTCCTTGGAGTCCTGATAAGATAGATCCTGACGTGAGAGCAGCACTAAATATTTAGGGATATTCTTATAGCTTTATCGATTAAATGTATTTCTTCTTCGTTTATTTTTCCTAATTTTTTTAGAATTCTCGTTTTATCTATTGTTCTTATTTGACTACAATCAGCTTTGGATTCTTTTATTAAAACATCTGTTGGATAAACATTTTTTATATTTGATGTTAATGGAACAACTATTGTTGTGGGGGAATATTTATTGCCTATGTTGTTTTGAACAATTATTGCAGGTCTAGTTTTTCCCTGTTCAGAACCTATTGTAGGATCTAATGACACTAATACTTTATCTCCACGTTGAATCTGCATTTTCCCACTCTTTATTTATTTCTTCTGATTCTTTGTATTTTGCCTTGTAGCCTTCTTTTAATTTTTCTCTTATAACTAGTTCTTTATCTATGAGTTTTTCTATTACGGATTCATAAGATTCTGTTTTTTTAGTTTTTAATTCTTTTAATTTTTCTTTTGTATCTTTTTTTATTTGTATTGTCGAATTCATGTCACTATAGAATATTCTATAGTTTATATTTTTTTCGCAATAAAAAACGAAAATCTAGAATCCGAAAGCGTTTTTCAACTTATGTTTTCTTAAGAACCATTTAAGTTTTTTCTCTATGTTTTTATCTTTAAACTTCTTCTCTTCGTCTCTGAAAGCTTTGGTGTGGTGCATATGCCTTCCTGTTTTTGAGAATTTAATTCCGTGTTTCTTATGTAATAATTCGTGGAATAAGATATAGTCTAATAACTCTTTTTCCTCTTTAAAAATCTCGCTTATCAATACAGTGTCGGTTTGGTGTTCGTAATGTCCTAATTTATAAAATGCTTTTTTACCCCATACCAAGTTAGGTTGTTCCATAAGGTCTTCGAAATATTCTTTGTTAATACTTTTAAATGCCTCTTCCAAGATAGGATCTGTTTTATCACGCTTAGCATATCTATTAAGGTTCGAAATGAATTTCTTATACAAGTCAATAGCCATAGTTTCTTCGTATTCATAAGGATGAATTTTAACCATTAAGCTTTGCACTAATCCTTTTCTTAATTCTTCTGAATACTCTAGCCAGTCTTTGCTTAAAGAAAAAACTATTTTGTGATTATCGTATTTAACGTTAGAATTTAAAGATTTAAAACGATTATTATAGTTTATACTCATAACTCTTTTTTCTTCTTTATAGGGATATAATTCTTTAAAAGCTTTATTTAGATTCATAGTAACGTATCGCCGGCGTCATAGCGCAAGATGGCTGCGTAGCCACCTAAGTCATTTAATTGATTGCCTTCTCTAGTTTCACTACTGATTATCTCCACATTTGTTCCGTATTGCTCGGCTTTTTCAACTAACAAATCAATATCTTCTTCATTTAATTTTTCACCAAGTAATAGCTTATCCACGGCTCCTAGTTCTAAAGCTTTAATACACATATCTTTTCCGTATGTAACGGATCCTGGTTCTTTAGCTAATTTTTCAAAAAATTCTCTTACTAACTTTTTCTCATGTACTAGTCCTTCTTCTGAAAGTGTATCTTCGCTTTTCTCTACTAATTCTTGAAGTCCGAAGTGGCCTGTATAACTCAAATCTCTTATTCCTATAATTTTATTTTTTAACTCTGTATTAATAAAATTACCGTCTACGAATTCATATTTTGTATGTCCTGGTCCTCCTACGAGTATACCTTTTAAGTCTCTCATTGTGAGAAATTGTTCTTGTACGACTCCTGCTATTTTTTTATAAAAATCCCTGGCTGCTAACTCCCTGTTTTTTGCAAATCTTTGAGCGCTTTGTCCTCCTGCTCTGAACTTTCCTGGTACTTGACTTTCTAAATCGGTAAGGTAGATTATGCTTTTACCTTTCAATAAGGCTATGTTACCTTCTCTTCTATCCATAACTATTAATCCGTAGGTTTCGTCGTCGTCAACCATTTCTTTCAAAGGCTCTACGACGAATGTCTTATCACATTTGTAAAGTCTTTGATTCAGAGGAGTTGGGGGTTCCACACTCCATATTTTAAAATCATCACTTCCCTCTTTCTCACTAACGTTGCCTGCTAGTAAAACTAATCCATTAGGCGGGGTTTTATTGTATAGCTTAAGATGTTGTATTATTTTCTCTAAAGCGCTTATAACATTATCACGAGTTTGTTTACTTTTTATATTGGTGGCTGTTCCTTGTTCTTCAGAAATATGAGTTGATATTTTATTTAAATCATAACCGGCTGGTACGTAAACACTAACTAATTCGGTACCTCTTCCTCTAATATGTTCTACTTCTTTGATAAATCTTTTAAGTTTGTACTTTTCTTTATCAGCTATTTTTTTTTTACTCATGAATTAAATAGAAATGAAGTTTGTATATAAATTTAACCAAGTTAATCTTGTGTCAATTCATTTTTTAAGAGTTCTCTAAAAGTTAAGGAGTTCCATATATTGTTATGTCCATATCCTTTTATCAAATAATATTCTTTTTCCGTTTTTATAGATTCATATAAATATTTGGAAAAGCGAGAGGGTATTATGTTATCTCTATCTCCGTGGAAAAAAACTACTTCTCCTTCGTAATCTCTCAGCCAATAAGTATTATCGTAATTTTCTCTTAATATTAAACTAGCGGGGTATATGCGGTATTTTGACTGTGCAACTTCTTTCAGAGAAGAAAAGCCCGTGGTTAGTATTAATTTATCCACTCGTCCTATTTTTGCGTGGTAACTCGCAGCTCCTGATCCTATGCTTTGTCCGTATACATATATTTTGTCAAAATTTTTTTCGGCATAGCTTTTAATGTTTTTAACGTCTTCCAATATTAATTCTTTGTTAGGTCTTATTGTTGTGTCTGAATAACCTGTGTATTCTACAAAAATTAAAGATTTATTTGTTTCTTCAAAAAAATCTTTCAATACGCTTCTGTCACATGCTGATCCCGCGTTTCCGTGGTAGTAAATTATCACGTCATTAATTTTTTGTTTTTTTAAATAAAAAAGGGTGTTATTAACTGATTTTTTTTCGTAATCTTCAAATCCGGGGCAGTCATAAAAATCCTGATTAGAAGGGTAATAAATTAAGTTATTTTGAAAAAAATATAAGAAGAATCCGAACACTACGTAGAATATAGCTAGGATTACTAAGACATTAACTAATTGGTTAATCATTTTATTTTTAATAAAGACTTCAAGTTTTCATATTCTTTCTTTGGCTTTATTTCTTCTTCGTAATATTCTCCACTTTTCCAATAAACCTTATACGCTTTAGCATCTTTTTTGCTCTTAACAATTCTGTATTCATCTCCTTCAACAACTAAAGCAATACAATTATCTAATGTTATACCAGCTAGGGTTGTTTCTGACATCATTTTCTTAACGCTGTTTCTTCTAATTCCTTGAAGGTTATAATGTGGGCAGTGAAAAGCATTTATAAAACCCAGGCCTTTGACTTTTATTAACTCTGTTGAGTTACTGCTAAACTTTCTACTATCTGAATTTCCGTATTTAAACCAGCATATACTTCCCGCGCTTAAGCCTGATAAAACAATATTTTTATCATATGCTTCTTTTAAAATCTTATCAACTCCTCTTCTTCTCCAAAGCTTCATCATTCTAAGAGTATTACCTCCTCCTACGTATACAGCGTCTGATTCCAAGATTTTTTTCCTGATAAAATCATAATTTTTTTCTTTAAACAAATATAATACGCTAGTCTCAAAACCTATTTTGGTAAAATGTTTCTTAACGACTTCGTAGTATCCTTTTGAATCTCCACTCGCGGTTGGTAAGAATAGAAGTGATGGTTTGTCTTTACCTGTTAATCTTAGTATTTCTTTATCAATAGGAGTGGTTTCGACTGGGTAATGACCTCTTCCTTCTTCTTTGGGTCTGCCTATCTCTCCGCCTCCTATAGCAACTATTTTTCCCATGTTGACTTCTTTCTTTTTCTTAATATGGAGTAGTATAAAAATATTTTTACAAAACAAAAATATTTATAATTAAAAAGACGACTCTCTTTTCTTTATTATGAAATTATTAGCTATTGGTGATTTTCACGGGTGTTTTCCCCCCAAATTAAAGGATTTGGCTAAAGATGTCGACTTGATTTTATGTACTGGGGATTTTGGTGGTAGTGATGATTTATTAAATGTCTTATTTAAAAACCTTGGTGGTGATTGGATAGAAAATGTTGGTGAAAAAAAAGCTAAGTCTTTAATTGAGGAAGATTACGAGTCTGGAAAAAAAATATTGAAAGAGCTTAATGATTTAAAAAAACCTGTTTATTTCGTATTTGGTAATTGGGATTTTGATGATGTTGGTAATTATGAAAGATTCGGGGGTTTTAATTTAGAATCTTATGTTGATTTAATAAAAAAAGAATATCATTTCTTTAATTTCATTCATAAAAGGAATGTGTTTTTTAAAAACATCTCTATTTTTGGTTATGGTGGGATGACTGTTGCGAGTTCTTATGTTAAAGAAAAAACTGTGATGAGTTCTGAAAGAAGAAAAGATTTAGTTATGCAGAATAAAAATGATACTGAGGAATTATTCAAGTATTCTAAATTCTCTGTGGATGTATTCTTAGCTCATTATCCGCCTGAGGGTGTTTTTGATAAGGTGGTTTTTAAAGGTTATAATCCTATGAATGGTAAACACGTTGGATTTAGTGGTTATAGGACTTATATTTTTAAGAGAAAGCCTAAGGTTTTTATTTGTGGTCATATGCATGAATATCAAGGTATGAGGAAATTGGGTGATACTTTGGTTGTTTCTACTGGTGCGGCTAAGGATGGTAAGGCTGCTTTAATAAGTATTGATGGTGGTGTAAAAGTAGAATTTATAGATTAATTAATTATTTATTTTGTACGCTTTTGCATATGTTTTTTATTGATAACTCTATGTTTTTCATATTTTCTAGTATTGATGTTTTTTTTGGGTTTTGGACTTTGTCTATTAAATCGTCGCATTCGCGTAGTATTTTGTCTTTTCTCGCGTCTATTTCGTGAGCTATTTTTTTATTGTTTTTGTAATAGGCGTTCATTACGTTGTGGTATTCTGTTTGTATTTTGGTGTATATTTCTAGAATTTCTTCAAAATTTTCTGATTTTCCTGTTTTATTAAGTGTTTTTGATATGTTTTTTATAAGGTGGCTTATAGTGTTTAGTGATCTGTATAATTCCCATAAATTTATTAGTTCTTCAGGTTCTATTTTAACATCTTTGGTTAAATTAGGGTTGTGTAAGCATTTTCTGAGGATTCTTTGGCCTAGATATGTTAGTTTTGTCACTTCGTAGTCTGTGTTGTATATTTCTTCGTAGTTTTTTTCTTGGTGGCTTATTTTTGAATCTTCAAAAATGTTTCTTATGAGGAGATCTATTCTTTTTATTTGTTTATTTATGTTTATTTCTTTAAAATCTAGTAAGTCTTTGACTATTATTTTTGTTTCTGTAGTCTCTACTATTTCTAGGGATATTAGTGAATTAATAAAGAATCTTATTCGGTCTGTGTTTTTCAAGTTTTTAGAGGTTATTTTTATTGTATCGTATCCTTCGATGTAGCTAGTTATTAATTTTCTTCTCAAATCTTTTAAATTAGTCACTTCTTCTATTGTTGTTTCTTTTTTTTCTTTATTTTTTATTTTGTTTTCAGGGTTTAAAACTAATTCTCCTCTGTTATTTTCTGTGAGGAATACTAAGCTTCCTTTTTTCATATTGTTTTTTTTAATCCAGTTGCTTGGTATTGATATTATGTGTGATGAAGTCCCGAATTTTATTAATTTTCTATATTCCAATTTTAAAACCTTTTTTGTTTAAAAATCCTTATTAGTATATGTCTTTTAATAAAAAAGTATATTTATTTATATGTTGTATATATGGTATATTGGTTAAATATATATATTTTGTTCTTTTATGAATATACGTGTTTGTTGGTTTTAAAAAAAT
>SKFY01000037.1 GCA_007117755.1 Candidatus Woesearchaeota archaeon
TATATAATATAAGTTTATACTTCTTGGGTATGGCGAAGGGTATAAGTGTAAAGAAAAAAGATGATTTCTCTAAATGGTACACGGAACTTATAGAAAAAGCAGAATTAGCAGATACGAGATATGGTTTGAAAGGATTTGTTGTGTATAGGGAATGGGCTCAGATAACAATAGAGAAGATGTTCAGAATTTATCAAGATGCTTTAGAAAAAAAGGGTCATATGCCTTTATGTTTCCCAAGCTTAATACCTGAAAAAAATTTCTTATTAGAAGAAAGTCATGTAGAGGGATTCACGCCTGAAGTATTTTGGGTTGGTGAAGGTAAAGAAGAGAGGATGGCTTTAAGGCCTACTTCTGAAACGGCATTTTACCAGATGTATAGTTTGTGGATAAGAAGTCATAGGGATATGCCTTATAAAAGGTATCAGAGAGGTAGTGTTTTCAGGGCTGAGAAGACGAAATCTACAAGGCCTTTCTTTAGGGGAAGAGAATTTCATTGGATAGAAACGCATAATGCTTTCGCGACGCATGAAGAAGCTGTTAAGCAAGTAAAAGAGGATATGGAAACTACTAAGGAAGTGCTTTTTGAGAGGTTTGGTATACCTCATATATTTTTTGAGAGGCCTCAGTGGGATAAGTTTCCTGGTGGTGATAAGACTTTTGCAGCTGATGCTTTAATGGGTAGTGGTAAAGTGTTGCAATTGCCTTCTACGCATTTATTGGGTGAGAACTTTTCAAAACCTTTTAATGTCAAATACTTGAATAATGAAGGGGTTGAGAAATATGCTCATATTACTTGTTATGGGCCTGCTATAAGTAGGATTTATGGGGGTATGATTGCGCTTCATAGTGATGATAAGGGTTTGAGGTTGCCTTTTGAATTGGCGCCTTTGCAAATTGTTATTATACCTGTGAAGCACGAGACTAATAAGGGTATTGTTAAAAAAGCTGAGGAAGTTCGTAAATTATTAAAGAAGTATTCTGTTAAGTTAGATGATGATCTTAATACGACTCCGGGTTTTAAATTTAATGAGTATGAGTTAAAAGGAGTTCCTATAAGGATAGAGCTTGGTCCTAAGGATCTTGAGAAGGGTCAAGTAGTTATTGTGAGGAGAGATACTGGTGAAAAAGATTTTGTTAATTTTAATGATGTTAAAAATTATGTTGAGGATTTAGCGAGGAATTATGATAAGAACTTGTTGGAGCAAGCTGGTATAAGTTTTGAAGAAAGTATAAGAACTTGTAATTCTTTAGATGATATAAAGAGGGCGTTAAAAGATGATAAAATAGCGAGGTTTAATCTTTTTAATATTGGTTTGGATAGTGAAGTTTATGCTAAGAAAATAGAAGAGTTAGGTGCTGAAGTTAGAGGTTCTAGAATTGATGTTGATGAAAAACTTATAGGTGATGGTTTGTGCGTGGTTAGTGGTAAAAAAGCTACTAAAGTGGTTTACGCAGCTAAAAGTTATTAAAAAGAATTTTTTTTGTAATAAGGGGGTGGTTATTGGATATGTATAAACAAGTGGTGGTTGTGCGTAATGATTTAAAATTGCCTAAGGGCAAATTGAGTGTTCAGGTAGCTCATGCTAGTGTGGAGTGTGTTCTTAATAGTAAAAAGGAATTGTTGGATTTTTGGAAAAAAGAAGGTATGAAAAAGTCTGTTTTAAAAGTTGATAGTAGGGAAAGCTTAATTAAAATATTTAATATTGCTAAAAATAAGGGTTTTAACGCTCATATAATTAAAGATGCTGGTAAAACTGTTGTTGAGCCGGGTACGATGACTTGTATTGGTATTGGTCCTCATAAAGAACAAGAAATTGATGTTATTACTCGTGATTTAAAAATGGTTTAAATGTAAGGATTTATATATAATTAATAATTTTTAGTTTATAATTTATAAAATGGAAAAGATTGAGTTAGGATTGGTTGAAGAAGTTGAGTTATTGAATTTAGAAGAAAGTAAGAATTTGAAAGCTAATGCTAGGATTGACACAGGGGCTATGTATAGTAGTGTTGATATAAGGGTTGCTAGTAAGCTTAACTTAGGACCTGTTGTTGGTTATAAAAAAGTCAAAAGTGCTAATGGTAATAGTTTAAGGCCTATAGTTGAAGCTAAGGTGAAGATTAAAAATAGGTTAGTAACTACTAAGGTTACATTGGCTGATAGGGATAAGATGACTTATTCTATGTTGATAGGTGTTAATATTCTTGCTGATGGATTCATGGTTAATCCGTCTATTAATAAAGCTCCTAAGGAATAAAATGAAAGCTGCGATTATAAGTCAAGGAAGTGTAAGCTCTAAATTAACTAAAGAGGCTATGGAGCGGTATTTTGATGAGGTTACTGCTATTGATGTTAAAGAGTTAGAGATTAATATTAGTGGTGATGATGCTGACATTCTTTATAAGGGTGAGGCTTTAGGTAAATATGATTGTATTTATGCTAAGGGTAGTTATAGGTTTAGTCAGGCTTTAAGAAGTTTGTCTACTATATTAAAGGGTTATAGTTATATGCCTGTTGAGCCTGAGGCTTTTACTGTTGCTCATGATAAGTTATTAACTCAGTTATTGTTGCAGACTCAGGGGATACCTATGCCTAAAACTTATATAAGTACTACTGTTGATGCTGCTAGGAAGATATTGAGTAATATGAATTATCCTATTATTCTTAAGTTTCCTCAGGGTACTCATGGTAAGGGTGTTTTGTTTGCTGATAGTTATGGTAGTGCTTCTAGTATTTTAGATGCTTTGACTGCTTTAAAACAAAGTTTTTTGATTCAGGAGTATGTTGATACTGGTAGTAGTGATATTAGGGCTTTCGTGGTTGGTGATAAAGTCGTGGCTAGTATGGTGAGGAAAAGTGCTGTTGGTGAGCAAAGGAGTAATGTTCACATGGGTGGTCATGCTGAGAGTATAAATCTTGATAAGAAAAGTCAGGAGATAGCGGTTAAGGCTGCTAAGGCTACTGGTGCTGAGATTTGTGGTGTTGATATTCTTCCTGGTCCTAAGGGTCCTTTGGTTATTGAGACTAATATTAGTCCTAGTGTTCAGGGTATTACTAAGTATAGTGGTGTTGATGTTGCTAATGAGATTGCTAAGCATTTGTATGAGCGTACTAAGAGTTTTGTTAGTGTTAGGAAGGAGAAGCATAAGAAGGAGATTATGGAAGAGCTTAATAATACTGGTAATTTAATAACTAATTTGGATTTTAAGGCTAGTAGGATTATTCTTCCTGAGATTGCTACTAATTATTCTAAGATAACTAGTGATGATCAGGTTGAGTTAAAAATGGAAAAGGGTAAGATTTCTATTAGTAAGCTTGATATTAATTAAAAAAAGGAAAACGTTGGGGTTGTTATTTCTTAATGGTTTTGTCGCTTATAATTGCTGAGTTCCCGTTTGGGTCTTCTAGTTGAATACTGATTTTTTCTCTGCCCATTATTACTTTGTTAAGTTTTTTAACTAGGTTTTTGCATTTTTTCTTTTCGGAGTCGTCGTCTGTTGTGTCTCTTACTTTTTCTATTTGGACTTTTATTCGGTTAATAACTCCTTCTATGTTAGTGACGTATCCACTGCTGGCTTCTCCTGATTCTATGCTTCCTACTCTGGGTATTTTTATTGTGGCTGTGCTTGATTTAACCACTCTTGTTTTAAGATCTTCTTCGGAGGTAACTTCTATGGATTCTTTTACTGGTTTATCGCTTGGTTGTTCTCTTTCCACGTCTGACTTTCTGTATCCGCACTCGGGGTTTTCGCATTGCATTGAGAATATTATTATGTTCCCGAAGTAGGGTATGTCTCTTTCCATCTGCATAAGGGTTAGGGTGTTCTTATTGCAGAAAGCGCATTTTTCTCCTTTAAGTATTTCTGGTTCTGAATCCATAAGCTTATTATCAAGGCTCTTCTTTAATCTTCTAAATCGTCTGTTGTAGCACTATTTCTGTATATTTCTGCAAAGCTTGGTGCTGCGATTAGGTAGTCTTCTCCGAATCCTGCTAAGTCTCCACCCATGGCTTCGCTTGTTTTCTTTAGTTTATTAATTGCTCTTTTTAGTTCTACCATGTCTTTTTCTCTAAGTGGTTGTATGTTTACTAGGCAGATTGTTTCTCCTTCTCTTAGGATATCTAGTATTCCTTTAACTTTTGAGAAATCGTCCAGTATAAACGGTCTTACTATGACTTTTTGTGAGCCGCCGTGTTCTGGGTTGCTGTCTAATTCTAGATATTCGTCTTCTGCTTGTTCTCCTTCTTCAAATTCGTCTTCGTACTTCCTTGATAAGAATTTCTTTATCATTGTATTAAAACCCTCCTGTTTATAATTATTAAAGACGCGTTGTTAATTATATAAAGATTTCGCTTTTAGTTGATTTCTTTGGTCATGTAGGGTCCTTCTAATTCGTATCCTAGTTTTTCGTAGTATTTTCTTACGCCTACTCCTGAGATTACTAACAGTTTGTTCTTATTGTTTTCTTTGCATATGTTTTCGGCTTCTGTCATTAATTTCTTTCCGAATCCTTTGTGTTGTGTTTTTTCGCTGTCTTCTCCTATTGCTATGGCTTTTCCGTATACGTGTAATTCTCTTATTATGGCTGAGTTTGGTGTGAATTCTTCTCTTAAATTTTCATTAATGAATCTTAGTCTTGTGAATCCTAGTAGTTTTTGGTTGGCGTCTATTAGGCTAATGAAATATTCTTCTCCTTTGCTTGAGTCGTATTTGGTTATTTTTGTTTTGATGGGTTCTTTAATATCTTCTTTTCCTATTTCTCTTGCTTTGATATCTTTTAATTCGTATCCTTTCTCTTTCATCTTAATCTCTACTAATTGTCTGAGGTTATTTTTTGTGATTCCGCCTTTACTGTATTTTACGGGTATGTCTCTTTGGACTCTCATAATCCTGCAGTATTCCGGAACGTATTTTACCATTTCGCTTATTATGTCTGCTGCGTCTTCTGTTGATAGTGGTTCGTATTTTCCTTGTTTGTAGTCTAGGTATAGTTTGGTTCCTGGCATTACCATTGTGGGGTAAACTTTTAGCATGTCTGGTCTGTATTCTGGGTTTTGGAATAATTCTTTGTAGCACCATATGTCTTCTTCTTTGCTGACTCCTGGTAATCCGGGCATCATGTGGAAATTAAGTTTTAATCCGAGGTCTTTCAGTATTCTTATGCTGTCTTTACTATCTTTCAGGTCGTGTCCTCTGTGTGTTTCTTTAAGTATTTTGTCGTATAATGTTTGTATTCCTAGTTCTACTCTTGTGCATCCTAGTTTTAGCATGTTATTTCCGTGTTTTAGAAGTCCCCAGTCTGGTTTGGTTTCTATTGTCATGCCTATGCATCTTATATTGCTGGTTTCGTTTTCTTTTTGTGCTTGTTCTAGTGTTTTCTTGTTTTCTTTTTTTAGTTTTAGGAGTTTTTCTTTAATTTTCTTCACTCTTTCTTCGTCTTTTATGCTTCCTGGTAGTAGAAAGAATTCTTTGAATTTTTTTATGTTGAAGCTTTCAAAATCTTGTTTTTCGAAGAACATTTTTGAGAAGTCGTTCATGGCTTGGAATGAGTCTCTTGCAAATTCTTCTTGGTATGAAAAGTCATAGCTTGGGAATGTTCCTCCCATTATTATTAGTTCTACTTTGTCTGGGTTTTGGCCTATTGCTATGTATTGTTCTAGGCGGTTCATGACTTGTAGGTATGCGTCGTAGTCGTTTCTGATGCCTCTCATGGTTGCTGGTTCGTTGCCAGTGTAGCTTTGTGGTACGTCTCCGAAGTAACTGTTTGGTCCTCCTGGGCAGTATGTGCATTTGCCGTGTGGGCATCTGAATGGTGCTGTCATGATGCTTATGACTGCTACTCCTGAGTTTGTTCTTACTGGTTTGGTGTGTAGGTATGGTTTTAGTTCTTTAACTTCTTCTTCTTTTAGGTGTAGTAGTAGTTCTATGTTGCTTGGTATTTTTTTTAGTTTGTGTTTTTTGCATAGTTTTATTTTTTCTTGTGATAGTTTTTTAGAAGTGGGTTTGTTTTTTCTTATGTATTTCATGACTTCTTTTAGGTATTTTTCGTTCATTGGGTTTTTTGGTAAACTATTTTTTTTTAAATAAGTTGCCTTACTTCTCACACAATATAAAGGTAACTTTTAAATAGTAAATA
>SKFY01000062.1 GCA_007117755.1 Candidatus Woesearchaeota archaeon
CTTTTTTTTTCACCATTTAAAAAAAAAATATTATAAAATTTATTTATGAGTTGATATTATTATGACAGGAATTAAACACAAGCCCGCTACGGGTTTAAAGAAAGGGGATTATGTTGTTATAGATGATGCTGCGTGTGTTGTCAATGATGTTAAGATTTCAAGGGCTGGGAAGCATGGTCATGCTAAGGTTACTTTGATGGCTACTGGTTTGATTGATAATAAGAAGAGAAGTTCGGTTATGCCTGGTAGTGATAGTGCTGAGGTTCCTATTGTTGATAAGAGGAATGGTCAGGTTCTTAATGTGTCTGAGTCGAAGGTTAATATTATGGATATGGAGACTTTTGAGTCTTTTGATTTAGAGATTCCTTCTGATTTTGGGGATGTGTTAGGTAGTGGTGATACGGTTCTTTATTGGGTCGTTCTCAATGATAAGATTTTAAAACAGAAAAAGGGATGAATTATGGGTACTTTTCCGGAAGCTAAGGCGAGATTGTTGGATGATATATTTGTTTGTAAGAAGTGTAAGACTAAGGTTAGGGCTACTACTTTGAGGGTTTTGAAGGGTGAGGTTAGGTGTAGGAATAATACTTGCAGATCTAAAGCTCTTAGGCCTATGAGGAAGAAGTAATTAAGGATTTTTTTTTTGTTGTGTGTTTAGAGTTTAGTGTGTGTTGATGATGGTTTTGGATTGGTTTTTGAAATATGGTGGTGTAATTGCTTTTTACACTTTTATTGTAGTTCTTGTTTATCTTAATAGGAGGAAGTTTGAGTTTGAGGGTAAGATTATTGCTCTTTATAAGACTAGTCTTGGTATAAAGTATATGAAGGTTTTTGCGGGTAGGTATCCTCGTTTATTGGCTTTCTTGGGTGTTTTTGGTATTTATGTGGGTTTTATTGGTATGTTTTTAATGCTTGGTATGATTGGTTTTGGTCTTTATCAGTTGATATCTATGCCTGATATGCCTCCTTTGTTTCAGCCTGTTCTGCCTGGTTTTGAGTTGCCTGGTGGTTTGAAGATTCCTTTGGTTCAGGGTTTGATGGCTTTGTTTGTGGTTGTGGTTGTTCATGAATTTGCGCATGGTGTTATTAGTAAATTGTATAATATTAGGATTAAGAGTAGTGGTTTTGCTATGATTGGTCCTATTCCTGCTGCTTTTGTTGAGCCTGATGAGAAGAAGCTTGAGAGGGCTCCTTATAAGCATCAGATGAGTATGTACGCGGCTGGTCCTTTTAGTAATGTTTTGTTGGCTTTGGTTATTGTTTTTGTGTTGTTGCTTGCTGGTTTTGGTAGTAATGCTTTGTTTGAGCCTGTTGGTGTTGAATTGGTTGATTTTAATGAGTCTGATCCTCGTTTTGATGGTGTTGAGAGTGGTGTGTTGTTGGAGAGTGTTGATGATTTTGTTATTAGGACTTCTGTTGATTTGACTAATGCTTTGGCTGGTTATGCTCCTGGTGATGAGGTCGTGGTGGGTTTTAATGGTTTTAACAAGTCTTTTGTTTTGAATAGTCATCCTGTTAATGAGGAGTGGGCTTATTTGGGTGTTACTGTTAGTCCTGTGGTTAGTGGTAAGAATGTTTTTTTGGATTTTTTAAGGCCTGTTTATTTTTGGTTGTTTGGTAATATTCATGGCGCGGTTGATGTGCCTTTAGTTGGTTTGATTTTGTTTAAGTTATTTGGTGGTTTTGGTTTTGTTAGTTTTGGTTTGTTTGATTGGATATTTCATTTAAGTATTGGTATTGGTTTGGTTAATTTGTTGCCTATTGGTCCTGTTGATGGTGGTAGGATGTTTTTGCTTAGTTTGAGGCAGTTTTTCAGTGAGAAGGTTTCTCATAGGGTTTGGGGTTTGGTTAGTTATGTGTTGTTGGTATTGGTTATAATTCTTATTTTCTTTCCTTTATTGAGGGGTTTTTTCTAAAGTTTTATATTACACCTTTTCTTTCCTTTTTGTTATCATGGTTGATATTGATTTGTTAAAAAAGAGTAATATGGATGATGCTAGGGTTAAGCTTAGGAAGGGTTTGACTGATGATTTGTTGGTAATAAATGCTATTAATACTCTTGAGGATTTGGATGTTCAGATTAATTCTTTAAGTATGCGTTTGAAGGATTGGTATGGTTTTGTTAATCCTGAGTTGGTTAGGGATTTGAAAGATTATTCTGTGTTGTCTAAAGTCGTGTTGGAGGGTTTTGAGGTTTCTGAGTTTGGTGTTGTTTTGGGTAAAAAAGAAAAAGATTTGTTGTTAAATTATGCTGGTGTTCTTAAGTCTCTTCTTAGTTTTAAGAATTATTTAGAGGATTATTTGAAGAATATTTGTGAGAAGCATATGCCTAATTTTTCTTACTTGGCGGGTTTTAGAATAACTGCTAAGTTGTTAAGGGAGGCGCGTTCTTTGAAAAGGTTGGCTACTATGCAGAGTAGTACTATTCAGCTTCTTGGTGCTGAGAAGGCGTTGTTTAGGCATATAAAGACTGGTGCTAAGAATCCTAAGTATGGTTATATTTTGAGTCATGAATTGGTTAAAAATTCTCGTGATAAGGGTAAAGCTGCTCGTTTATTGTCTGATAAGTTAAGTCTTTGTGCTAGGCTTGATTATTTTATGGGTGATTTTAAGGCTTCTGAGTATGAGGCGGAGATAATGGCTAAGTTAAAATGATTGAGATTAATAAAACTAGGATTTATAAGAAGGGTGGGGATTTGCTTACTAAAAATCCTTATACTAAAAAGTATGAGAAGATTGATCCTCGTCATAGTAAGTTGGCGGCTGCTGTGAAGAAAGGTCTTAGTCAGACGGGTATAAAGGAGAATAGTAGGGTGCTTTATTTAGGTGCTAGTCATGGTTATACGCCTGGTCATGTTAGTAATATTGTTGGTAAGGGTGGTCTTGTTTTTTGTGTTGAGAATTCTGTTGTTGTGGCTAGGGATTTGGTTTTGCTTTGTAAAGAGAAAAGTAATATGCATCCTTTGATTTTTAGTGCTGATAAGCCTGGTGATTATAAGGATAGGTTGGTTGGTGTGGATGTGGTTTATCAGGATGTTGCTCAGAAAAATCAGGTGGGTATATTCTTAAAAAATTTAGGTTTGGTTAAAAAAGGTGGTTTTGGTTTATTGGCTTTGAAGGCTCGTAGTTATGATGTTAGTAAAAAGCCTGGGGTGGTTTTTAAAGAAGTTCTTAAAGAGTTAGAAAAAGAAACTAACGTGGTTGATTTTAAATTATTAGATCCTTATGAAAAAGATCATGCTTTCTATGTTGTTAAGAAAAAGTAAAAATGGATAGGTATGCTAGGCAGATTAAATTGGGAGAAATAGGTGGGGAAGGTCAGGGTTATTTGTTAAATTCTAGGGTTGCTGTTATTGGCGTGGGTGCTTTGGGAACTGTTTGTTCTCAATTATTGGTTAGGGCTGGTATTGGTGAATTATTATTGGTTGATAATGACGTGGTTGATATTGTTAATTTGCAGAGGCAGGTATTGTTTGGTGAAGAAGATGTTGGTAAACAAAAAACAGTTGTTGCGAAAAATATGTTGGAAAAGATAAATTCTGATGTTAAAATAAAAATTTTTAACGAATGGTTAAACCTTGATAATGTTAATGTATTGGATGATTATGATTTAATACTAGACTGCACCGACAATATGAAAGCGAGACACGTCATTAACGATTATTGTAAAGAAAGCAAGAAGATTTGGATACACGCCGCTGGAAGTGGAGTTAAAGGAAACATCCTCGTAGTGGATAACCCTGAAACATTCTCGCAAATCTTCAAGACAAATGAGAGCTTTGATAGTTGTGAAGAAATAGGTGTTATAAATTCTTTAACTAGTGTTATTGCTTCTTTGCAAGTAACTGAGGCTTTAAAAATTTTGATGAAGAAGGATTATTGTAGAGATTTAATTCGTTTTAATCTTTGGAATAATGAGTATTTAAGAATACCTTTAAAGTAATTATTATTGTTTTTTTTCTTACAAAAATATAAATATGATTCATTGTTTATTATTTTTGATTATGGAATTTTATAATACGTTAGGGAGGAGTAAGCAAGAATTTAAGCCAATAAAAGAGAAAGAAGTGGGTTTCTATGCTTGTGGGCCTACAGTTTATCATTATGCTCATATTGGTAATTTACGTTCTTATATATTCATGGATTTGTTAAATAAAACCTTGGAGCTTAATGGTTTTAAGGTTAATTTGGTTATGAATATTACTGATGTTGGTCACTTAACTGATGATGCTGATGATGGCGAAGACAAAATGGAAAAGGGTGCTAGGAGGGAGAAAAAAACTGTGTGGGATATAGCTGATTATTACACGGATGCTTTCATGGATGATATTAAGAAGTTAAATATTAAGAAGCCGGGTGTTATTTGTAAAGCTACTGATCATATTGATGATCAGATTAATATGGTTAAAGAAATAGAAGCTAAAGGATTTACTTATAAAACGTCTGATGGTGTTTATTTCGATACTTCTAGATTAAAAGAATATGGTGAGTTAATGCCTAATTTTAATCCGGGTGATTTAGAAGGTGGGAAAAGAGTTAGTTTAGGTGATAAGAAGCACGTTACTGATTTTGCTCTTTGGAAGTTTTCAAAGCCTGGTGAAAAAAGGCAGATGGAGTGGGATAGTCCTTGGGGTAGGGGTTTTCCTGGTTGGCATATTGAGTGTACTGCTATGGGTTGTGCTTTTTTGGGGAAAAAATTTGATATTCATACAGGTGGTATTGATCACATAACTGTTCATCATACTAATGAATTGGCTCAGGCTAGGGCTAGTTTTGGTGATAAGCATGCTAATTATTGGTTGCATAATGGTCACGTGCTTGTTAATAATGAAAAAATGGCTAAGTCTAGTGGTAAATTCATAAAGATAAGTGATTTGGAAGGGAAAGGTTTCAGTCCTTTAGATTATAGGTATTTGACTTTACAGACTCATTATAGGAAAAGGCTTAATTTTACTTGGGAAAGTTTAGAAAGTGCTAGGAGTGCTCGTTTAAAATTGAAAAATAAATTAAGTGGTTTAAAACAAGAAGTTTATGAGGGTGGTGTTTCTAATAATGAGTATTATGATAGTTTTTTGAGTGCTTTAAATGATGATCTTAATACTTCTAAAGCATTAGCTGTTTTGCAGGAATTAATAGATTCTAGTATTGAGGGTTCTGTTAAGAAATTTTTGGTTTTGGAATTTGATAAGGTTTTAGGCTTAGGTTTGGGTGAAGAAGACGTCGTGCCTGAGGATGTGTATGAATTAGGTCTTAAGAGAGAAAAAGCTAGGGAGCTTAAGAATTATGAGGAGTCTGATAAGTTAAGAAAGGAAATTAGGAAGCTTGGTTTTGAGATTTTGGATAAGAAGGAGGGTTTTGAAATTAAGAAGTTGTAAGCGCGGGGTGGGACTCGAACCCACGATCATCGGGTTGCAGCCGATTGCCTTAGCCACTTGGCCACCCGCGCATTCATCCCCTTTTTTTTTGTTCTTATTATTGGTTTATAAGACTTTCCACTTATCTATCCAGGAATCCAGTTTTTTAAAACACAGGACTAATTCTTCTCCTGCAGGGGTGAGTTTATACTCTGTTTTAGGAGGTAAAGTGTTAAATCTTTTTTTACTTATTATTTTAGCACTTTCTAATTCTTTAAGTCTCGCGCTCAGTATCCTCGGATTTATGCCTGCATTTATAAAATCTTTAAATCTTACTTTTTTCTCATCATTTAATTTCTTAAGTATTAGTAAATTCCACTTTTTGCTTAAAAGATTAATAATGGCTGCTGATTTACACTTATTCATAATGAAATAGTTAATAAACAAGTACTTAATAAATATTTGTTATTTTTCTTTTGGAATTCTTTTCTTAAAAAAGAGACTTTTTTTTATAGTTTATTATTAAAAATTTTTATAAAGCCGTGCTTAATAGCTAGTTCCTATATAGAGTATTTATTTAGTAAAAAAAATGGTTAAGTGTCCTTATTTTGGGAAATGTGGAGGTTGTAGTACTCAACACCTAGAGTACGAAGTACAGTTAAAAAATAAAAAAGGACGTGTACAAGAACTTTTTGATCAAGATGACGTGGA
>SKFY01000043.1 GCA_007117755.1 Candidatus Woesearchaeota archaeon
ACAAACTAACAAAACTTATTTTTATATAATGAAAAAGCAAGAATTGAAAAAGATATTTGAAAAAAAGTTTAATGAAAAAGTAATTAATGTGAAAGACTCATCTAGAGGCGTAGATCAAATAGTGAATATAGTAACCACAGAAAATTCTAAATACGTGTTAAAAGAACCTAAAAAATTAGTTAATGAATTAATAGAAAGACAATACATGGCTTTTGAAAAACTTAATAATAAAATACCACTGGTTAAAATCTTACACAAAACAGATACGTACTTAATAGAGGAATATTTAGAAGGAGAAGACTTGGATAATATAATACTTAGTGAATCTAAAAAGAAGGAATTATACAAAGAATTAGGAAAACATTTGAAAACAATACACAGCATCAAAACAAAAGGTTACGGATTTATAAAAAACGGTAAAGGAGCGTATAATAGCTTAAGAGAAATGTTCAAAGGCGAGTTTGAAGAATTTTTAAAAAAAGATTTTATAAATAATGATTTGATTGAAAAAAAAGAATTGAAAAAAGCTATGAATTACCTTAAAAATAATGATTTCTACCTGGAATCTGAAGAAAGAGTACTTCTACATAATGATTATGAAGAATGGAACATAAGAGTTAAAAATGAAAAAATAGTAGGTATATTAGACTTTGCAGACTTATCTTCAGGTTCTAAAGCATACGATTTAGCAAGACCATACATAACACATTACAATAATAAAAAATTCAATTACATAATAGAAGGATACGGATCAGTAGATTTGAAAGAAGTTGAATTTAATGCTTTTTTAAATCTTATATGGATGATACCTTATCATTATAATAGAAAAAATAATAAAGAATTAAAAGAAAAAATATCTATATTCAAAGACATTATTAATTCTACTAAAAACTTTTAAACAAATAAAACTTACCCAGACTCTATGTACGAAGGCTTTATAATTTACCCAACTTACAGAATTGAAAATGATAAATCTTATATTTATTTAATAGGCCGATTAAGCAACGGTAAGAGTTTCTGCACTAAGAATATTTACAAACCATATTTTTTTATAAAAGAGAGCGATTATAAAAATTTAGGAAGAGAATTAAACATTGAATCAACTAATCATAAAAATTTTAAAAATGAAAAGTTAGTCAAAATAATTTGTGATATTCCTAAAGAAGTGAGTGAATTAAGGAAAGAATTAGAAGATGAAGGTTTTGAGTGTTACGAAGCAGATATTCGTTTTGCATATCGTTACATGATAGATAAAGGTTTGAAAAGTAGTATAAAAATAAAAGGAGAGACTAGTAAGAATAAAGAAGTCAAAGTTGATTATTTTTTTGAAGAGCCAATACTGGAAAATTCTGATAAAAGATATGTTTCTAAAGACATTACTGTTTTGAGTTTTGACATCGAGACAAATAGCAAAGGAGATTTATTGTGTATAAGTTTAGCTTCTAATAAAGGATACAAAAATGTTCTTATTAAAGATAAGTATGGGTTAAAAAATGCAGAAGGTGTGAAGTCAGAAGAAGATTTGCTTATAAGATTTTTAAAATTGGTAGAGGAACAAGACCCTGATGTTTTAACAGGATGGAACGTTATTGATTTTGATCTTAAAGTTTTAAAAGAAAAAATTGATAAGAAAAGTCTTAAGTTTAGATTCGGAAGATTTTTTGAGGATTGTAGCATAACGATTTTCGATTCTTTTTTTACAGATAGTAAAGCAGATTTTAAAGGCAGATTAGTTCTTGACGGTATTCATTTATTAAAGTCTAATTTTGTAAGTTTGGAGGATTATAAATTAGGTACAGCTGCAAAAGAATACTTGGGAGAGTCTAAATTATTTGAAGATCATAATAAAATGGAAGAGATTGATAGAACTTATGAGGAAGATCCTCAGAAATTAGCAGATTATAATCTTAAGGATTCCGAATTGGTTCTTGACATTCTAGATAAGTCAGGGACTTTAGACTTGACTATGCTAAGAAGCGTATTAACAGGTATGCCTTTAGATCGTGTGAAAGCCAGTATTGCTAGTTTGGATTCGCTTTATTTGGGAGATTTAAGAAAACGTGGATTTGTAGCGCCCAGTTCTAAATATTTACCAAGAGATAAAAAAACAACTGGTGGCTACGTTATGAGTTCTAAACCAGGAATTTATGATAATATAGGAGTTTTTGATTTTAAAAGTCTTTATCCTAGTTTAATGGTGACTTTTAATATTGATCCTTTAACCCACAAACCCACGTGCGAAGGTAAAGATTTGATAAAAGCACCTAATGATACTTGTTTTAGTAAGGAGAAAGGAATACTCCCAGTCATTTTAAAGAACTTGATGAAAGAGAGAGAAGTTGCTACTAAAAAAAAGGATTTTTTAACTAGACAAGCTATTAAGATACTCATGAATTCTATGTACGGAGTCATGGCGAGTCCTAATTGTCGCTTTTACAATTATGATTTAGCTAACGCGATTACTAGCTTTGGTCATATGATGATAAAGAATACTGCTAAGATTGCAGAGAAAAAAGGATATAAAGCTATTTATGGAGATACCGATAGTGTTTTTATTGATTTTGAAGAAGCGAATACCGTGAAAGCTAAGAAGGCTTGTGAAGATTTTGAAAATGAACTTAATGATTATTTTACTAAGAAGTTGAGAGATGATTACGGTGTTGAAAGCTATCTTGTTTTGGAGTTTGAAAAGTTGTTTAAAAAAATGCTTATACCAAAAACGAGAAGTGGAGAAGCAGGAGCTAAGAAGCGTTATGCAGGTTTATTAGAAAATGATAAAATAGAATTTACTGGTTTGGAGTTTGTTAGAAGAGATTGGACGGAAGTTAGTAAGAAGTTCCAGATGGAATTATTAAAAAAGGTTTTTAATGAAGAGAAAATAGATCGTTTCATTAAAGATTTTATAACTAGTATTAGGAAAGGTGAGTACGATGATTTGTTAGTTTATAAGAAAGCTATTAGGAAAAATTTATCAGAATATACTAAAACAACACCTCCCCATGTTAAAGCTGCGAGGAAGCTGGATAAGCTAGAAAGTAACATTATTAGTTATTATATTACTAAGAATGGTCCTGAACCTACGGAGAAAATAAGTAGTGAGATAGATTATGATCATTACGTGGATAAGCAAATTAAGCCAATAGCAGAGAGCATATTATACCTTTATAATATGACTTTTGAAGATTTAAAGAAATCTAAACAAACAGACTTATCCGGTTTTTAAAGAACCTTAATATACGCACCGTCTTGAATAACCATTTTATCTCTTTCTAAATCACCCAATAAGTTAAGGGTTTCTTCTTCAGAAAATCCTTCTTGCTCAGCAATTATCAATATTTGTTCTTTGAGAGTAGGCTTTAAATTTCTTATTAAGTTATAAAATTTTATTTTATTATCTGTTTGATTTTCTTGCATCAGCCTCGCAGCTATGTTTCTTTGTATTTTTAAAAGCTCTTCAAATTCATTAGGCATATAAGTTTAGTAATGAGTATATTAATATAAATATTACGTCTTTATTCTTTTTATTTTTTTATTTAAGAAATATTCTAAACAGTCAGCACCGTCGAAGTAAGCTTTTTTTCTAAGGTAATCTTTTCCAAATTCTAAGTAGAAAGACTCAGTATTTATTTTCTCTCCACAAACAGGACATCTTTTTTTGTCAAGGTTTAATTGATTAATTTTTTTATTTATTAACCTTTGAATATTGCCTTCTTCCAAGTCTTTTTTTATTTTAAGAAGATCTTCTTCGTTCAGATTTTTTATTAAATTTTTTAATTGATTCATTTTTCGTATAAGCACTTGGAATCTTTTACTAATTGTTGAAAATACGCATCTTGTGTATTTAAACCTTGCTCTATTTCTTCCACTGTATGACTCCAAAATATTATTTTTTTAGTTTTTTCACCTATAGTGATATCGTATTCGTTTTTTTCTCTGAATAAATTCACATCTTGTGTTATTACTACTAAGTGTATTTCTTCTTTGTGTTCATCTTTTAAAGCTAATTTATCAATTTTTTTTTCTGCTTCTTGAAAAGTTAATAAAAAAGTTAATATGAAAGAAGCTGATTTTTCACCTATTAAATTAAATAATAGTTGGTCAAAGTGACTAGGTCTTAGTTCTATTTTTGAAGGGTTTTTCCCTATTTTTAAGCCTAATATGGTTTGATCTTTTAAGGCATAAACTATTCTTTGTTCTTTGCCGTTTTTTGGTTTTTTTCTTTGTACAAAACCTGATGCTTCTAAAAATTTAAGTTGGTGGCTTGTATTTGCTAGTGTGAGGTTTAATTTTTGAGCGAGTTTTTTAGGACTTTCTTCTTGATTTGCTAGTTCTTTTAGTATCGACCAGCGAGTTTCTGTTATTTTGAATATGTCCATTATAAGCTCTAATACGTTTATATTTAAATACTTTGCGATAATATAAAATTATTAAATTATAATAATAAAATATTAAAGAAATAAAGCAATTGTTACGAAATCTTTATAAATAAATGTCAATATATTTTAACCCTAAAAAAAGAGGAGAGGTTATAAATTTGAAGGTTTTGAAGTTGGGATGGGAATTTCCACCATTCTTCGCAGGAGGGGCAGGTATAGTGTGCAATGAGCTTACTAAGGCTTTAAATGAGAAAAACGTAGAAGTACTTTTTGTGATGCCTCACGGACCTGAAAAAGAAATAAACGAGATAAATCAAAGAAATTCTATGCTTAAAATCTTGACAACAGACATGTACGATACAGAAAAAATAAGAATAGAAACCGTAGAGACCCTACTACACGCATACATAGGCTGGGAAGAATACAAAGAAAAATACGATTTTATTAAGAGCACGAAGAAACAAAAAAATCCTTACGGAAAAAACCTAGCTGAAGAAATAGAAAGATTTTCACAATTAATTCTTAAAATAGTCGAAAACGAAGACTTCGACGTCATACACGCCCATGATTGGGTGACTTTTTTAGCAGGAATAAATCTAAAAAAAAAAACAGGAAAACCCCTAATCGTGCACGTACACATAACAGAATTTGATAAATCAGGAGGGATGTACGCAGACCCTTTCATATACGGAATTGAAAAAGCAGGCATGGACCAAGCAGACAGAATAATAGCCGTTAGTAACTTAGTAAAAGACAGATGTATACACAATTATTATCAAGACCCTTCAAAAATAAGAGTTATACACAACGCAGCCACTCCTATGAAAGAATTAAAAGAAGAAATATACGAAATAAAAGGCAATGATAAAATCGTACTTTTTGCAGGACGTATAACTCTACAAAAAGGACCTGAATATTTTGTTGAAGCAGCACGTTTAGTACTACAACACAGACAAGATGTTAAATTCATAGTTGCCGGAACAGGAGATTTATTACCCGAAGTTATTAAAGATGTCGAATCAAAAAATATGAGGGAGAAATTCATATTCACAGGGTTTTACACCAGAAACGAAGCAGAGAAAATATTCGGAATGGCAGATGTCTTTGTAATGCCAAGTGTTAGTGAACCTTTCGGAGTAGTACCCTATGAAGCTCAAATGAAGAAAACTCCTTGCATCATTTCTAAACAATCAGGCATATCAGAAGTTTTAAACCACGCACTAAAAGTAGATTTTTGGGATACCAGAGAATTAGCCAATAAAATGTTAGGATTGTTAGACTACGAAGATTTGCATAAAGAGATAAAAGATAAAGGGTATGACGAAGCTAAAAATGCTAGTTGGGATAAACCAGCAACTAAGTGCATAGAAGTATATAGAGAGGTGGCTAAATGACTAAGATATGTCTTTATTTACATATGCATTTACCTAAAGAAATTAACGGATTTAACATATTAGATTTAGGACATCACCAAAATTATTTTGACGATCACAAAACAAGAAATAAAGTGCTTGAAAAAAGCGAACAAATAAAAATTTTTAACAATGAATTGCTTAAAAAATTAAACAATTCTTTTAAAATAAGCCTAGGCATCTCAGGAACGAGTTATGAGTTATTAAAAGAATACGATGCTGAATCTTTGAAAAGCATACAAAATCTTGTAAAAACAGGTTTTGTTGAAGTTGTAGGGGAAACCTATTATAATTCACTTACTAGCATTCATTCAAAAAATGAGTTTTTAGAACAAGTAAAAATGCATAAAGAATTAATGAAAAAAGAGCTCCATTATTCACCTACGACGTTCAAGAATACTAGTCTTATATACACAAAAGATATGTCCCTAATAGTTCAAGAAGCAGGATTTGATACTATACTCGCTAATGGAAATAATTTTAATATGAATCCTAACTTTTTTTATAGAGATGACCATAATAAGATATTAGTAAAAAATCATTTCTTAACAGATTATTTGAATAATAAAATTTATGAAGAAAGTAACCAAGGTTTATTAAGTCCTGAGGACTTTTTAGAAAAGATAGGTGAAGATCAAAAAATAGTTAATATTTTTATAGATTATTCTAAAATAAAAAACGTTCATAAAATAACAGATTTTTTAATAAAGTTTGTGGATTTAGCATTAGAAAAGAAATACGAGTTCATAACACCTAAAGAAGCCAAAGAAGAAATAACAGAATATTTTAACGGAGAATTTTCAGGAGAAGTTAATAACATACAAAAAAGTGCTTTGGATAAATTGCACTCAATAGAAACTAAAATAAAAAATTATGCATGCCCAGTTTTATTAAGTACGTGGAGACATCTAACAAGTAAAGAACACATAGATCTTATGAACTACGAATATTTAAGATCAGAAAAGAATCCATATGATATTTACATAACTTTTAATAACATATTAAAGGATTTAGTTATGAGAACAGAAGTAGCATAAAAAAAAAGGAGGGGGATTTTTTTATGAAGAAAAAAACTAATAAGACCAAGAAAAAAGTTACTAGGACAACTAGTAAAACAACACCGATTTTAAAACCAGCACCAAAAGGCAAAAGTTTCTTTTTAGCAAATGGTGAAGAAGTTAAAAGTGCTAAAACCTTAGCTGATAAGCTAGAAGAAATGCCTGAAGAAGTTTTTAAGCACCACGTCAACCAAGAAAAAAACGACTTCGCAAATTGGATTAAAGACATTTTTAAAGCAGAGGATTTAGCAAGTAAAATGAACAGTGATAGAAAAGATATTAGGATAGAGATCTATAAGTATTTGTTAAGTAAAAAGAGGTAGGGGTTAAATGGCTCACTTTCATTTTGTAAATAAGAAAAAAGGAATGACTAAAGAAGAACTTTTGAAAGAGATTAAAGATTTGACTAACGAAGAGTTTAAGCACCACGTCAACCAAGAAAAAAACGACTTCGCAAATTATGTTAAAGACGTATTGAAAGATGAAAAACTAGCCATGGCATTAAAAAAGACCACCTCAAAAAAGAAAACAGAGGAATTATTAAGAAATAAAAAGACCACGTCAAAAAAGAAACCACGTCAAAAAAGTAAGACTGAAAGAAAAGAAAATAAAGCCGAACAAGCCAAAAACGAAAAAAAAGAAGAATACCTTGAAAGAAGACTGCCCACGAGACAAGTGTCTTATATAAACACAGAAACGCCACAAACCTTTATACTTAAGGAGTTTCTTTTAGGAGCTTTATTCGGATTATTACTAGGACTTATATTAATGGCCATGATAACGAGCAGAGGATTGTATTTCTGATGAATCTCTACGAAATAAGCTGGGAAGTTTGTAATAAAGTAGGAGGTATTTATAGAGTTTTAGAAAGCAAAAGCCATTTAATGAAAGGTTATAAAAAATATATACAGATAGGTCCTTATTTAAGTAATAGTAAACAGTATTTTGAAGAAAAAAAACTCAGTCCTAAACTAGATAAAATTAACAAAGAGCTTAATAAGAAAGGAATAAACATAAAATACGGAGAATGGTTAATCAAAGGAAGACCTAATGTTATACTAGTAGATTTTAAAAATTATTTTTATAAGAAAGATGATTTGAAAAAAGAATTGTGGGAGAGTCACAAAGTAGAGTCTTTGTTTTCCAGTTATGATTTTGATGAACCAGTAGTGTTTTCAGGAGCATGCGCAGAGCTAATAAGTTTGATGGATCCAGGAGTAACACACTTACATGAATGGATGGCAGGAATCACAGGCTTGTTTTTGAAAAATAAGAATAATTCTAATAAGATCGTGTTTACTACACACGCGACGATATTAGGCAGGTCAATGACTGGGGCAGGACTTAATCTTTATGAAGAACAAAAAGTTGTTAATCCATACGAAAAGGCTAAAGAACTTAATATTTTAGATAAATACACTGCTGAGAGAGGTATTTGTGAAGCTTGCGATGTTTTAACAACTGTTTCTGATTTGACAAGTGAAGAAGTGGCTTATTTAAATGGTAGAAAACCAGATTTGGTTCTTAAGAATGGTTTAGATTCAGAAAATTTTCCTAGCTTAGAAAATTTATCAGTTAATCATAAAACTAATAAATCTTTATTGAAGGAATTTGCAAGTTATACTTTTTTTCCCCATTATAGATTTGATTTAGACCTTACTAAGTTTTATTTTACTAGTGGAAGATATGAATATAGAAGTAAAGGATTTGATTTATTGATAGATTCACTTGGCAAACTAGACCAGGAGTTAAAGAATGAACCCGATACAATAATATTTTTCTTTTTCTTAGCTTTACCAGATAAAGGCCCTAAAGAAGAATTGGTTGATAATAAAAGCAAGTATAATTATATGAAAAAAAAATTAAGTCAGGATAAAGAGAAAATCAGAGGAGACATAATAAAAAGTTATATAGATAATAAAAATTTAGTTCTTAATAATAAATCTTTAAAAGATGAAGCATATAAATTCAAAAGAGAACATAGTTTACCCATTATATGCACGCATAATTCTGATATAGAAGAAGAATTAGTGAGGGAGTTGGAAAAGAGAGGTCTTAGGAATTCTAAGGAGAATAGAGTTAAAGTAATAATTTACCCCGCTTATTTAGATGGAAGTGACGGCGTTCTTAATATGACTTATGAAGAAGCAATAACGGGCTGCCAATTAGGTGTTTTCCCTAGTTATTATGAGCCTTGGGGTTATACACCTTTGGAGTGCGCTGCTTATGGTGTTCCAGCCATAACTACTGATTATGCAGGATTCGGATTGTTTTTAGAAAAGTTAGATGAGCATAAAGGGATTTATGTTTTAGACATGGAACATGAAGGCGTGAATGAGTTGAAGAATTATATGTATACTTATACTAAGAAAAGTCATCATGAGAGGTTTGAAGATAAGTTAAAGGCTAAGAATTTGTCAAAAAGTGCTGATTGGAAAAAGTTTATAAGAAGTTATTTTGAAGCTCATAAAAAGGCTTATAAAACAAATATTTAAATAGAGGAACGTACTATTCAGGAGTAGTGATGATATTATGAAATTAATAATACCTATGGCTGGAAAAGGAACTAGATTAAGACCACATACAATAACAACGCCCAAACCACTTGTAGAATTAGCTGGTAAACCCATGCTCGCACACGTGCTTGACAGAATAAAAGACTTGAAAATAAAAGAAGCTGTTTTTATAGTAGATGAAGAAAAACCTGCTTTAAAAAAATATTTAGAAAAAACATACGGCTTTAAAGTTTATTTTGAAATCCAAAAAGAAAGAAAAGGAATAGCACACGCTCTTTACCAAGGAAAAAAATACTTCGGCAAAGAAGAAGTCTTCATATTATTCGCAGATACACTTATAGAAGCAGATTTTAAAAATTTAAAGAAAACAAAAGCAGACGGGATAATATGGACTAAAGAAGTTGAAGATCCTAGAAAATTCGGAGTTGTATTTTTACACAACGACTACATAACTAAATTAATAGAAAAGCCGGAGATACCACCAACTAATAAAGCCATAGTAGGTATGTATTATTTAAAAGATGCTTCAAAATTATTTAAAGCTATTAAAACAATTCTCGATAAACAAATAATGTCAAAAAACGAATACCAAATAACAGATGCTTTACAAATAATGATAGAGTCAGGACAAAAACTTAAGAACGGAGAAGTTAGTATGTGGAAAGACTGTGGTAACGTTACTAGCTTATTAGAAGCTAATAGGTATTTACTAAAAAAAATAAATGTTAAAACCACACCTAAAAAAAGCGTTATTATAAAACCTGTTAATATAGAACCAGGTGCTCAAATAATTAATTCAGTTATAGGACCTAATGTTTCAATAGGAAGAGATACTCTTATAGACGGTAGTGTTATAAAAGAAAGTATAATAGGTAAAGAATCAGTGATTAAAGACACTATTTTAAAGAATAGCGTTATAGGTAATAATACTAAAGTGCAAGGTAATGGTAAAAGTGTGAGTATAGGAGATTACTCTGAAGCACATTACTAAATAAAAAATAAAAAAAATTTTTTTAAGAGGTGAGTATTTGTATTGGAGTTCTTATTAGGTAGTTCTCAAGGAGGGTATTATTTAGGGAGTCAAGATAAAACTAGTTATCAGGGCTTAACAATTTTTAAGGATTGGGAATTAATAAAATTAGTTGATGAAATAAAAGTAAATGATGAAGTCTTAAGAGTTGAAGAAAAAGATTTTAATTCTTATGATAAGATTAATAAAGATTCTGAAGAAAAGTTTTATTATGATTCTTCTAATGATTTTGTGTATGAATTAAAAGGAGATAAAAAACTAACTTTGTTTTTAGATTGTAGAAAAATACATGATTATGATGATAAAGGAAGAATATATCATGTTGAAAAGATTGATGAAGGAATAAGAGTTAGTTATAAAAAATACGAGGATAATAATCTTAAAGATTTAATGTACACAGTAGATTTTGTGATAGTGACAAAGAATAAATTCGAGATTAAAGATGAATGGGTTGAAAAAAATTATTGGTACGATAAAAAAAGAAATACGAAAAGCAATTTATACGTTTATAAATCTTTAATTTTTGAAGGAAGAAATATTAAATTAAAATTTAAAGCAATACCAAGAAAGAATCCTATAAATAAAAATTTGAAAAAAAATGATGATTATTATAACGCTTTAAAAAAGTTAACTATTAACCAAGAAGTTAAAGGAATACTAGCAGGTTATCCTTGGTTTTATCAATTATGGGCCAGAGACGAATTAATAAGTTTAAAACCTTATATAATGAATAAAGAATTTTCTTTTGCGAAGAGTGTTTTGAAAAGACATTTGAATAATATTAATGAAGAAGGAATGGTTAGTAACAGGTACCCCTCATCAATTCTAGGAAGCATAGATAGTACTGGTTGGCTAAGTAAAAGAATAAGAGATTATTATCAAATTAAAAAAATAAGTAGTAGTGATAAAAAAGAAATTAAAGAAATATACCAAAAATTAGCCAAAGCAGAAAAAAAACTCAGACTAAATAGAATGAGAGAAGGTATGATTTATAACCACGCTTTAGAAACATGGATGGATACAGGAAAAGAAGAATCAGTAAGAAAAGGATTCAGAGTCGAAATACAATTTTTATACTATGAATTATTAGAAACCCTTAATTACCTAGGAGAAATAATAAAAGAAGATAAGAAGTACGACACGGACTCGTTTAAAAAAATTATTAGACATAATTTTTTAACAAGAGAAGGCTTAATAGACGGTATAGCTAACGAAAAAGATTATACTAAAAGACCTAACGTTTTCTTAGCATATTACATAAATAAGAGTTTATTAACAAAAAAAGAATGGGAATTAACATTTGATAAAGTTATTGAAGAATGCTGGCTACCCTGGGGAGGTTTAAGCAGTATTTCTAAAAAAAACAGGCATTACACAAAACAATACACAGGAATGGATAACAAAAGCTACCACCACGGAGATAGTTGGTACTACATAAATAACATAGCAGGAATAACATTAACAGATTTAAACAAGAAGAAGTACAAAAAATACATTAAGAAAATATACGATGCAAGCGTTAAAGATTATAAGACTGGATTAATAAATAATTGCTCAGAGATAAGCAGTTCAAATGAAAGAACAAGCGAAGGATGCCTAGCACAAGCATGGTCAGCATCAACCCTTTATGAATTAAACAATATCCATAACTTCTGAATTGAAAAAACCAATTATTAATATACTCAAAGCCAAGACTATAGGACCTAATATAAAACCTACAACGCCAAACAAAGTTATACCACCAAGTATACCAATTAATACAATTATAGGATGCATACCAGTCCTACTACCTATGAGTTTAGGCTTTAAGAAATTATCAATATTCATAACTATTAAAATATTATACAAAGTCAATCCTAAAGCCAAATAAATATTACCCTGGAAAAAAGAATAAATAGCAACAGGTATCCAAACAAGAGGAGTTCCAACAACAGGCACAAAAGACAATACACCCATTACGAAACCCCAAAACACCGGATTACTAATTCCAAATATCCAAAAACCAATACCCCCAAATAATCCTTGAAGAATAGCAATTAAGAAATTACCATATAACACGCCCCAAATAACTTGCTTAGTTTTTTCAATAAGTAATTTAGATTGAGACCTAGAAAAAGGCAATGAACCAATAAAACTTTTTAATAATAAATTACCTTCTTTAAAACCATAATAAATAACAAATAATAACAAAAAGAATTTAATAAAAAATTCTGTAGCGAAACCAAGAATATCAGGTATTGATTCAGAAATGTAACTTCTAAAATCAATTGCTAAAGGAAATAATATATCATTAAGATCAATATCAAAACCTAAGAATTCAGAAAGCGTTTTAGAAGTTTCATCAAGATCTAAATCAATTACTTCATTATATATATTCCTAGCATCATCAACTAAAGAAGCAGCTAGTAAAACCACAGGTATAAATACTACTACAAATGCTAAAAAAGTCATTAATAAACTAGATACTACTTTATTAGGTATTTTTTTCTGCATCCAAGTATTAACAGGATACAAAAACATCACAATGATTATTCCTAAAAACATGAATGTTATATAAGGTCTGAATAATAAGAAGATAATTATAACAGCCAATAAATAAGCCATTGACAAAAATATGTTTTTAGGATCAGATAGTTTCATAATTAAGATAAATAATCTTTTGTTATATTAAATATTTTTGGTTATTCTGCTCTTAAAGCGTCTACAGGGTTTAATTTACTAGCTTGATTAGATGGTAACCAACCACTAAACATTCCTATGATGAAAGAGAATGCTAAAGAACCTAATATTAACGCAGGAGAAAATCCAATACTTAACAAAGGCTGATCCAAGCCAACCACTACTATGTACTCAACAGCTTTAGCAATTGAAATACCAATAGCTACACCTATCGCGCCACCTAATAAACCAAGCATGCCAGATTCAAATAAAAAGATGTTTTTAATATCTTTATTAGTAGCACCTATTGCTTTCATAACCCCGATCTCTTTAGTTCTTTGTAAAACACTAGTATACATAGTATTCATGATACCAACACCACCCACTAACAAGCTTATACTAGCGATACCTACAATAACAATCGTGACAGCAGCGAATATTTCAAGAAAACTATCGATTAAATCATCAAAGGTTTCAACTTGGAAATCTTCTTCGCCAGGATTTAAATCTCTATGTCTTCTTAAGTTTTCTTCAATTCTAGGAACAACATCAGCCGGAGCAACACCAGGATTGACTTGAACTATTATTTGATCCACATCATCACCAATATCAAATAAGGTTTTAAAACCATCCATAGTCATAAAGACTGCGCGATCATCAATCGTATTACCAACACGATCATTAATACCAACTACTTGAAAGTCTTGACCATTAATTTGGATATTACTACGAGGTCTCATTTTATCATCAAAGCCTGCAAAGTTAGCGAAGTCGTAACCTGCTATTACTCTTCTACCATCACCTTCTCTTAAATCACGACCATCAATTATATCAATAGGTTGGAGCTGTGATAGTAAATCGTAACTTTCACCCATTTCAACACCAATAACTAAGTAAACACCAAACTCATCAGCACCCCAACTTATTTGACCAAACCTTGCAACGTAATAACCTACTTTATCAACACCTATAGTGTTACGGATTACGTTTATATCATCAGTATCTAAATTAGACTCTGTTCCAACATTAGTGAATAAATCCCCCTGAGGAGCCACAAGTATTTTATCAATACCTAACTCTTGAAATTCGTTCTCAACAGCTTGCTGTAAACCCTGACCAAGACTTATTAAACTAACAACAGCAGCTATACCTATTATTATACCAAGCATGGTTAAGTAACTCCTTAACCTTTTACTTTTCAAATTCTTCAATGCAAGTTTAAAATATTCAAGTTTCATTTTCTCAAAGCCTCAACAGGATTTAACTTACTAGCTTGATAAGCAGGTAAAGTACCTGCTAAAGCACCTATTAAAAAAGAGAACATTATAGTTCCCAATATCAAAGGAAGAGTAATATTAGCTTGTAACAAGCCAGGACCCATAGTTAATGAGCCAATGTATTCAACACTTAAAGCAAGACTTCCACCTATTAATATACCTACTAAACCACCTACGACGCCTATAAAACCGGATTCGAAAAGGAATAAATAAAAAACATCTTTATTCCTAGCTCCTACTGATTTCATTATACCTATTTCTCTAGTTCTTTCTAAAACACTGGTGAACATAGTATTCATAACACCAACACCACCTACAAGTAAGCTTATACTAGCAATACCTACAACGACATAAGTCACTACACTAAGAATAGTGTTAATAGTTTCTAAAGTATCCTGAGCAGTACTAACCTGGAAGTCCTCCCTTCCTAATTCAACATTCCTAGATCTTCTTAAATCAACCCTAATATCTTCAGCAACTAATTCTATATCATCAACATTAGATACTTGAGCTTGTATAACACTAAATTGATCTGGCTTATCCAATATTTCCCTAACCACATCTTCATTAATAACCATACTACTATCTGTTTGGAAACTACCAGTCCTTTCTAAAACACCAACTATATTAAAATCCTGACCATTAATTGAAATAGTATCTCTTAATCTTAATTTATCATCAAATATTTCCCTATCAAAAAAATTAAAACCAACAACTACCGAATAACGATCATTTGGTTGAAGCATACGACCTTCAAGTATTTCATAATTAGAATACCTAATAGATAAATCTCTTTGAACAGGATCATGAGGTAAAGATGCAAAAAAGACGTTATTTCTAGAGTCTCTATAAATAGCATCTCCGGAACTTATTATCCTACCAATAACTTCTTCAACCCCTTGCACTCTTCTTACCACATCAAGATCATCTTCTGTTATTTCAGAAACAGTAGCTGTTCCAGGAGGTCCAAAACCAGAACCTATTGCTTGAATAGTAATACGATCAGCACCTAACTGCAATATTTGATTTTCAATTGCAGATTGTAAACCAGAAGCTAAGCTGATAAGTGCTACCACAGCACTTATACCAATAACTATTCCAAGAACAGTTAACCAGCTTCTTAGACGCCTTCTTCGTATGTTCCTCAAAGCAGAGGTTGCATAGTCTTTGAACACTTTAAATCACTTATTCTTCATCTAAAAGGCGTTGTTTCTTTTTCCTTCGGTAATACCAGTACCCAATACCAGCCACTAATAATACTAATATTATTATGAACGTATTACCGTTAGTTTTACCTTCAGCTAATCTATGAGTTACAATAAATTCTTCTGTGAATTCATTATTCATACTATCCCTAAAAGTTAAGGTTACAGGGAAATTAACTTCGTCCTCAGCCAAAGCTCTCACCCTGAATCTTGTAGTGTCAAAGTCATCACTTTCTAAACTACCAAGAAATACTTTGTTACTAGCACTTCTTACTACGAAATCATCATTCTCAGTTATTTCAAGGTTCATAAGTTTAAGGTCTGACAAGCCATAGTTAACAACTATGAAAGTTACGTCACCCGAAGGGCTATTTTTAGTTAATTCTGAACTATCAACCCTCACATCTAATTCATAACCAGTGTTAACTTTTAAAGCAATTAAATCATTCTTCTCATGCCTATTACCATTGTCATCGAAATAACTCATATAAACAGGTATTTTGTAAACAGTAGTATCTGCATTTGGATACGCTTGTAAATCAAAAACGAACTCCGTAGTTTGACCAGGTCTGATTCTGTTTATCGATTTTTCAGTTCCGCTACCAACCGGGAAGAAAGGAGGATCGTTAATTATCATATCCTGCGGACCTAGTTGTTTATCCAAGTCTAAACCTATTGTGAAATCTCTAAGATTAGAACCACCAATATTCCTGATGCTTAAAGTTAACTTACCCTCTTCACCAGGAGTTATTTCTTCAGGTTCTAAAACAACATTTCCTATAGTAGCTATTGCTTCAGTAGTTCTTACTTCTACAGCTATGTTTTTTGTTACTACACCTCTTTGTGTGCCTGTTTCATATTCAACTACGAAATTATTAATTCCTTCAGGAGCATCACTATCTATTTTTAACACATATCTTAAGACATAGTCTTGATGTCTTCCTATAACATTTATTGTTCTTTCTCTGTCTCTTTCATTTATTAGTGTGAAAGGGAAAGAATCTTTAGCTCTTATAGTGAAATCTCTAGTTTCATCTCCTGTGTTTTGAATAGATACCCACACTTCTACTGTGTCACCAGGCTGAGCAGGTATTGGCTGTTGTTGTGCTTTTTCTACGTTTATATTAGGATTTGCTAATACCAATCCAGTTGTTAGGATGAACATTAACATTAATCCCATAATTTTTATTTTCATTTTTTTATACCTCATCTATGTATTTTGATGTATCTTCATCTAAGCTTTTTACTATTAATCCATCTTTTAGATAAACTTGTCTATCCGCGGATTCTGCTAACTTCTCATCATGAGTCACTATTACTATTGTTGTTCCTTCTTTTTTTCTTAATTTTTTTAAGAAGTCTATAACTATTCCTCCAGACTTACTATCTAAATTTCCTGTAGGCTCATCAGCAAGTATCATTTCTGGTTCGTTAGCTAATGATCTTGCTATAGCCACTCTTTGTTGTTGACCACCGCTTAATTGATTAGGCAAGTGATCCATTCTTTTATCAAGACCGACTAGTTCTAAGTATTTCTTGCTTTGTTTTAGTCTTTTTTCTAAAGGAACGCCTTGAAACATCATAGGTAACATTACGTTTTCTTGAGCTGTTAATGAAGGCAATAAGTTGAATTGTTGAAATATAAATCCTATTTTTTTACCTCTTATCTGAGCAAGATCTGACTCGTCTAATTTAGCTATGTTTTTTCCGGATAAGAAAACATCTCCTTTTGTAGGAGTGTCTAAACAACCCACCATGTTCATACAAGTACTTTTTCCACTACCACTAGGCCCAAGAATTGCTAGGAATTCTCCTTTTTTAACTTCTAAACTTATACCTCTAAGTGCGTGAACTTTGTTTTTTCCCATCTTATAGGTTTTCCACACGTTTTTCACTTCTATTATTTTTTTAGTCATTTTATCCTCTTCATGTTTTGAATCGTTTCACGTAATATTTTTTTTAATTCTATTCTGTTTTTTTTGTAGTTCTTGCTTTTCATTATGCGATATATTTCTTTTTTCATATCTATTGATTCTTGTTGAATGTCTTCAATCGCTATGTTTCCTTCAGTAACTTCTTCAGCTAAGTTTTTATCTATTTCACTAGCATCTACACCATATACTTCTTTCATTATTCCATAAGTTTTATTTAAAAGCTTTACTAAGGATTCCTTATTCTTTTTGTTTTTTTGTAGTTCTTTTTTTCCTTTTTCTGTTAATGTATATTTTTTCTTTTTCTTTTCTTCTTGGCAAGTCACTAGTTTTTCAGATAATAATTGTTCCAGCAAAGGATACATGGAACCGTAACTTGGTTTCCAACCTAGTTGTTCCTCGATAGTATGTACTATTTCTGAACCACTCATTGGTTTTTCTGATAATAGTTTTAATGTTATGTTTTTTAACTGACCTTTCATATCGAAATCGATATATCGGAAACGATACTAGTATTTAAATGTTTGGTAATACCAAAAAATAGTAACGAAAATATAATTAATAGAAACACATTACCAAAAAGCAAAATGGAAGAAATAAAAATACAAACCAAAAAAAGAGAAGAATTCATAGACATAACAAAAGAAATAGAAAAAAAAATAGAAGGACATACAGGAATTGTATTCTTACAAGTACCACATACAACAGCAGCAATAACAATAAATGAAAACGCAGACCCTACAGTAGAAACAGATATGATAAGAAAATTAAAAGAATTAATACCAAAAAACGATGATTATGAACATCTAGAAGGGAACAGCGACAGCCACTTAAAAACAAGCCTATTCGGAAGCACACAAATCATATACGTAGAAAACGGAAATATTAATCTAGGAACATGGCAAGGAATATTCTTCTGCGAATTCGACGGACCAAGAAACAGAAACCTACAAATAAAAAAAATATGATTTAAACTATACCACCCAACAACCTATTAAAAAATAAAGTGGCAAATAAATAAATAGTTAAAGCAACAACGATAAAAAGAGGAATGGATTTAAAACCTTCCTTAACATTACCCTTCCTAATAACATTAACAATAGACGCAGAAAACAAAGCAGTTAAAACAATAACCAAAACAGAAAACAATTGAAAATGAAAAATAGAAATACCATCCGTATTAAAACTAAAAGTTTGAAAACCAGCACCACCATCAAAATCTAAATTAGCAGTTATATCCGTAACAATATTCAACAACTGCGTACTAAGAGCAAGAAGCAAAGGCGCGGCCAAAACACTACCCACACCTATAAATATTGCATAAGTCATCACACTAGCAGCAATTTCTTTCTTCATCAACCTAGTCTCATAAATATTTTCAGAAATCTTATTCAATAACTCAGACAATTCACCACCACTACGAATACCTTCATTAATTAAATTAACAGATTCTTTCAAAGTATTACTATTATATTTATTAGATAACTCAACTAAAGCCTCACCTAATTCTTTACCCGCAACAGTTTCTTTAGCAATTTTCTCAATCTCAACAGCTAAAACACCAAATTTATTCCTAACAGAAAACCACAAAGCCCTATCAATAGGTAAACCAGCACTTATATTAACAGAAGCCAACTGTAAAAAATCAGGCAAATACTCCTCAATCTCCCTAGTATGTTTCAAAAGCCTCAATTCTAAAAAACCAAGCACCAAAAGATGAAGACCCACATAACTTAAAAAACCCAAAGAAAAAGTCACGAATACAGTCAAAGGAATAAAAAGATCTATCATATCAGTCCCAACAGTATAACCATAAGAAAGAATTATAACACAAGTACAAAACATTATAGCTAAAGTAGATTTGACTATCGATTCATTAATAACCCTCGGATTAGTCTCCAAGCCAAGCTTAGTTAAAAAATCTTCATAAATCTCAAGTAACTTCCTTTTTTCTTTAGGATGCTTAATATCAAATTTACTCCTAATAGAAGAACTTTCAATAACCAAATCATCTTTTTTTTTATTCGACATTTTTTTAACCACTCAACGAAGGCCTCAAACTTTTAACCATAGATAAAAACATGAATTGAACAAAACCTATTATTAAAGCAATACTCAAATAATGAATCATATTTAAATTCAAACCAACCATAGTAGCCATTATAATAAACATAGTAATACCTAAACTAGGAACTATAATACTAATCATCATATAAAACATAGCCATAGGACTTAATTTTTTACCATACTCATCAACAGCGATTTTTTGATCTTTTATTATGTGATTAACAACCCTTTTCAAACTATTAGTAGGATCAGTACCTGTTTTTAAAGAGTTCAAAATCTGCCACATAACCCTACGCAGATTCTGAGACGGAACAATAATCATAGTTTCATTAAGAGCATCTTCCATATCAGTACCCAAATAAATCTTATTAACAATTTCTCCAAAATAAGAACCAGAAATCCTGTAATTTTTTTCCATGTTCTTAAAAGCTTTATCTAAAGGAACACCAGAACCAATCTCAATTATTAAAAAATTAGCAGCGAATATAATTTCAGAATCAATTTCTTTTTTTATCTTAATTATTTTAAAATCAACATAACGAATAAGATACATAAATACAAAAGGAAGATAAATAAAAAAAGTTAATAAAGCCCAAAAACTAGAGACGAATAAAAAAGTAATAAAAGATAAAGCAACACTTATAAAAACAGATG
>SKFY01000038.1 GCA_007117755.1 Candidatus Woesearchaeota archaeon
AAAAGTATTTTTTATATATTTTTCTAATTATTCAAAAAAAAATTTAACTCATTCTTTTTTTTTATCCACAAAATATATAATATCCTTAATAAACCATATTTATTAAAAACAAAGAATTATTTTTTTTGGGGGATTTTTAATCATGGAAAAAATATTATCAGAACAAAAAAAGAAATTAACTCCCAGTCCTAATCTAAAAAGTGAAGTGGATGAATTCGTAAAAGAACTAAAAAGTAAAGGTTTAGATGTTATGCTTGGTGGAAGCGTAGCTATGGGTACGAATTTAAGTGACAAACACGAAGCTGATATATTCGTAAGATTAAAAGGTCCTGATTATTCTAATCAATTAGAAGCTTTTCTTAAAAAAAATAAATACTCTTATAAAAAATTACATGGTAGTAGGGACTATTTTCAAATTCAAAAAAAAGGTCTTTATGAATTAATACCTGTTAAAAACATAAAAAAACCTGAAGAAGCTGAGACAATAGTGGATATGAGTCCTTTTCACGTGGATTATTTTAACAAAAAGCTTGATGAGGATATGAAGCAAGAAATAAGGCTTGCTAAAGCTTTTTGTAAAGCTCAGAAGATATACGGTGCTGAAAGTCACATAAAAGGCTTTAGTGGGCATTCATTAAATTTATTAATACAATATTATGCTAGTTTTAAGAATTTATTAATTCAAAGTCAAAAGTGGAAGCCTAAGTTAATTATTGATGTTGAGAATCAAATAAAAGATCCTTTAATGGAGCTTGATAAGTCTAAAACTGACGGTCCTTTAATAATTATTGATCCTGTTTATAAGTATAGGAATGCTTCTGCTGCTTTATCTTTAGAAAACTTTAACAAATTTAAAAAGAAAGCGGGGGAGTTCATAAAGAATCCTAGTTTTGATTATTTCAAGAAGTATAATTTAAAAGATAATTTAGATGATGATTATATAATTTTGGAGGTGAAGCCTTTAAAAGATAAAGATGACGTTGCTGGTTCTAAAATTATAAAAATAAAAGAATTTTTAGAGAGAGAATTAAAAAATAATGGTTTTGAAATAAAAGACAGTCTCTGGGAATATGAAGATCCTAGTATTATAGCTTTAAAAACCAAATTCTTAGGTAAAACAGCTATTATTAACGGACCTCCTACTCATATGAAAAGTCATGTTGAGGATTTTAAGAGAAAACACGACGGGGTTTATCAAGAAAAAGGTTTTTTAAAAGCAAAAACAGTTAGGGATTTTGAAAAAGCCGAAGATCTTTTAAACATATTATTAAAAAATGAGTATGTTAATACTCGCTGTAACAGTATAAAAATAATAAATCGATAATTTTTTAAATAACTCCTTTTCCATTAATAGGATGTTTTGTAAAAAATGTGGATCTATACTTTTGCCTAAAAAAGAAAAAAACAAGACTTTCATGGCGTGTAGTTGTGGTTATAAAGAAGTTTCTGGTGAAGTCTTAAAAGAAAAATTTGAGCGGGAAAAAAAGGATTTGCAAATAGCTGATGATAGTGAGAATCATCCTGTTACTAAAGCTGATTGTGAAAAGTGTGGGAATAAAGATGCTTATTTCTGGATGGTTCAAACAAGGGCTGGTGATGAGCCTGAGACTAAATTCTTCAGGTGTACTAAATGTAAACACACTTGGCGTGACTATTCATGAATCTTCCTTCTAAATTCAGGTTAAAAGTAAAAACTAACAAGTCAGTGACTAAATTTTTTTATGATGATGGTTATGTTATGGAAGTAACTTCTAAGCCTATTAAGGGTTTGGCTAATAAAGAAATAATTGATTATTTTAAAAAAAATTTTAATAAAAATATTCAGATAAAAGGTTTGACTAGTAATAATAAAATCATCACTGTAATTTCTTAATAGTTTTTATTTTATTATTTTATTTTTTACTTGGCTTTTACCTTTCCAGTCAATAACTACTTTTAAAACGTCCTCTATGCTAGTAACGGGTATAATATTTACTTTTTTAAGACTGGCTTTATCTAAAACTATATCTTTAGTATTGCTTTTAGGCACTATGACGTTTTTAATCCCTGCGTCTATTGCGGCTTCTATTTTATTAGTAACGCCTCCTACGGGTAATACGTGTCCTCTAACACTAAGGCTTCCGGTCATAGCATAATTTTGTTTTACAGGTAGGTCTTTCAAAGCACTAATAACTGCTACTGCTACTGCTATACTCGCGCTATCTCCTTCTACTCCTTCGTGAGTTTGTAAGAATTGTAAATGAATATCGTATTTGTCTTTGATATCTACTCCGAAATAATTTTTAATAATAGCGCTAACGTTCTTAACGGCTTCTTTGGCTATTTCTCCTAATTTACCCGTGGCTATTATTTCTTTACTGCTACCCACTCCTACTGCTGCTTCTAAAGGTAATATTATGCCTGAATAACTACTTCCGTCTCCCATAACTGCTAATCCATTAACTCTGCCTATACTAGTTCCTTCTGATATGATCATTTCGTATTCTTTCTTTCTCTCAATATATGTATCTGCTAATTGTTGTTCTAGGGACCTGGCTATTTTTCTGGCTTTCTTAACATGGCTAAGCTTTACGTATTTGCTTTTTTCTTCTAAAGCTATATCTCCTGCTGCTCTTACTAAGCCTCCTAATTCTCTGAGTCTTAAAGATAAATGTCCTTTACGATTAGCTTTCTTCTTAGCTTCTTCTAATATTTGATGTACTGCTTCTCTTTCAAAATGTGGTATCCTACCGTCTTTCTTTACTTCTTGCGCTACGAAACGCGCAATTTTTGTTCTATTATCTTTATTATCTGGCATTGAATCCTTCATATAAATCTCGTAACCATAGCCTCTAATTCTGCTTCTTAGGGCTGGGTGCATGTGTTTAAGAGTGTCTAGATTACCTGCGGCTATCATAACGAATTTACAAGGTACTGGTTCAGTTCTAACCATTGCCCCTGCGCTTCTCTCACTCTGACCTGTTATGCTAAACTTACCTTCTTGAATAGCTGTTAACAATTCTTGTTGTGTATGCGTGGCTAAAGTAGCTATTTCATCTATGAATAAAACACCTAGGTTTGCTTTATGAATCATACCTGCTACTACTCTTTCATATGCAGGGGTTCCTAAGCCTCCGCTTTGAAAAGGATCGTGTAATACATCTCCTAGTAGAGCTCCTGCGTGTGCTCCTGTAGCATCAAAAAAAGGAGCTTGTTTTCTATTATAATTATCAACTATTAACTTTGGTGCTTGTCCTTTAAGATTGATTCTTTTTCCGAAATTCAAAAATAATATTAAAACTGCTAAGAATGCTATCCCGCTTATTAAGAAAGCACTGAACATTATAGCTCCTGCTGTTGCTCCTAATTTTTCTGTATAATAATTAAGAACGAACCATGGTAAAAGCATAGCTACTAATGCTAGTATTAAAACAATAATTGTTTGTCCTGCTAAAGGTTGTGAGCTAGTATTTTTTGTACGTGTTACTAATTCTCTTCCTTTACTTGCTGGGACTGTTCTAATAAGTGGTTTATTTTCATCGTTAGGATTGTGGAAAGACAAAGTATCTGTTAATTTTTCTTTAGGAAGCATTTCGGCTAGTGCTAATCCTAACATACTCTTACCTGTTCCTGGCTCTCCTATTAATAATACGTGTCTTCTTTGTTTACTGCTTTTCTTTATGACTTCTATGGCTTCATCTTGACCTATGACTTGGTTTATAATCTTATTAGAAGTTTTTATTTCAGATGTGTTGTTAAAGTCTATTCCGAATTTTTTGTCTGCCATCTTTTTCAATTATTTTATAGTGACTTTTTTAATTATTACGTCTTCTAATGGTTTATCTCCAGGTCCTGTTTCAACTCTTCCTATAGCGTCTAAGACTTCTTCTCCTTCGATGAGTTTACCAAATATTGAGTGTCTATTATCTAGCCATGGTGTTGGAACTAACGTGATGAAAAACTGGCTTCCTCCTGTGTTAGGTCCTGCGTTTGCCATGCTTAAAATACCTTTAGAATCATGTCTTAGTTCTGGGTGGAACTCGTCATCAATAGTGTATCCTGGTCCTCCAGTTCCTGTTCCTGTAGGGTCTCCTCCTTGTATCATGAAATCCTCTATTACTCTGTGAAAAATAACGTCTTCGTAAAATCCTTCTTCGGCTAATTTAACAAAGTTATTAACGGTTATGGGTGCTTTATCTTCGTAAAGCTCGAATATCATATTTCCTTTATTTGTTTCTATTTCTGCTATTCCTTCTTTAGCTGTTGTATCGTTCATTGTGCACCCTCCTAAAAAGACTAATCCTATCAATAATATTAACATTATTTTATTCATATAACTTATTGTGTTATGACAACTTATTTTTAAAACTTTTCGTAAATAATACGTTTTTTTCCTGAATAAACTTATTAAAAAAAAATAATACATATTTTTTTTGGGGGAGGGGGGTTGTTTATGGATGATATCAAACTTGAAAGATTGGCTTTGATAACTATAATAATAGGTTTAGTATTGGCTAATTACTTCGTTTTTAACGGTGAAAAAATTGATGGTTTTTATGTAGATGAAGGATTAATAACTTTAAAAGGAAGTGTTCAAGATATTCGTGTGGGTGAGGAATGGAGTTATGTGAAATTAAATGCTTGTAGAGAAATAGAGGGTTTTTATCAGGGTAATCTAAAAATTTCAAAGAATGACTTAGTTGTTGTTGAAGGAGATTTTGATGATCAAATATTGAATATTAGGTATTATTTTTTGGAGTAGTAAAATTTATTAATCCTTAAACAATTATTTGGTGTAATGTTTTTGTTATATCTTTATCAAGTATGGAAAAAATATGGTGTTGCTAAACACGCTGCTGCCATGTCTTACTATTTATTTATAGGTTTTATAAGTCTTAGTTTATTATTGTCTTCTTTGTTAAAGTTTTTCTCTACTGATTTTTTAGAGCAAAGAACTTTGGATTTTTTAGAACAGTATGCTGGTGAGCAAGTAAGTCAGGTAATTCAACTACTAGTATTTTCTCCTTCAGCGGGTAATGTGGTGGCTGCTTCTGTTTTTAGTTTTGTTTTACTTGTTTTCAGTGCTGGTATTGGTTTTAATCAATTAAGTTCTAGTTTAGATGAAATAATTGATGATTATAAAAGGAGGAGTTTTTTAGAAAATCTAAAAGATAGGTTGTTCAGTTCTATACTTTTAGTATTCTTAATATTTTTATTTGTTGTATTCATATTAGTAAGTTCTTTATTATCTATAATTGTCAGTGCTGGTTTCTCTTTTTTTAACATACCTTTTGTCTTTTTTTCAATTATTAGTTTCATATTTAACTTTGTAATGATAGCATTATTTTTAATGTTGATTTTTCAATACTTGCCTAGTAGTAAAAGGCCTTGGAGAGGTGTTATAAATGCTTCTTTCTTATCCGCGTCTTTATTCATACTTGGAAAATACTTATTCGAGACTTATTTTATTCATTCTAATCTTGGTGGTTTACAAGGCATTACTGGTTATATCATTGTTTTCTTGATATGGTTGTATTATACTAGTATATCTATAATTATTGGTGCTGTTTATATAAAATACAAAACCGGCACTGGACATTGAAACAATTTCTTTAAATAATAATTTTGTTTACTCTTCATTTATGATTATAAATAAAGCTTTTTTTGGAAAAAACAATTGTTTGAAATTTATACTTAATAAAGAGGGTGAAGTATATTTTCATGTCGGTGTTAAAAATGGTGAATGGCAATGGAAAAAAGTTAAGATGAGTGATAATGAATTAGGTGATATAATTCTTTTTTTAAGTGGGGGTAAGGATAAAGTTAGTTTCTTTCATGATTTTAAAGGTGAAAAGACTCAGATATGGTTTAATAAGAAGGATGATCATGTTTTTATAAAGATAAATGATTTTGTTAAAGGTTTGGCTATGAATGAACAAGTTGTTCTTTTGGAGTTGGTTAAGTATTCTGTTTTA
>SKFY01000061.1 GCA_007117755.1 Candidatus Woesearchaeota archaeon
AAACAGTTTCCACGTCTACTTTTATTTTAGCATTGTTTTCTTTATGAATAGTTTCCTTTTTGTTTACACCAGCCAAGTGTTTAAGCTTTCTTAAACGATACTTTCCTTTATACTCTTCTGTCTTTCTTAGAACTGTTACTATGCTTTTTAGAGATTGTAGAACTGCTTTTCCAATCTCTTTTTCTTTATTTAATAGTTCAGGAGCCACGTCTATTATGGCTATATCACCTATTATGTCCAATCCAGAATTGAATTTTTCCAGTTCTTGTTCAGATAAAATTTTTTTTAAAGTAAAATCCAAATTAGGAATCTTAGGTTTATGCTCAGGCATGTCTCTTTCAACAATAACATAATCCTTAATCTTTTTTTTAAGAGGAAAATATATAAAACCCTCTTCTTTAACAGGTTTCCTAGTATGGTCTAAGAAATCTTTCGAAAGCAAATCTTTTTTAACATCTTCAGCTTTTTTTAAAGGTATTTTAGCAGCATACATTTTTATATATTAAAATAAAAATGACTTAAGTATTAAAAAGTTTTTCAGATGAGTGAGGAATTAATAATGAAAAGAAATACAAAGATATTAGCTACAGTAGGACCTGCAATAGAAAGAGAAGAAGAATTAAAGAAAGTGAAAGATTTAGTAGATGTTTTTCGTATTAATACAGCACACGGAGATTTTGAAAGTTACGAAAAAACACTGAAGAACATAAGAAAATATACGAATGCATCAGTTCTTATAGATGTGAAAGGACCAGAAGTAAGAGTTAGAACAGATGAATTAATTATTAAAGAAGGTGACGAAATCGAATTTTTTTTTAAAACAAAAAAACCATATTTCAGCTATAATTTCTTAAAAGAAATAACAGAAAAAGACAAAGTTTTTTTTGATAACGGCTTAATAGAATCAAGCATTAAAGAGAAGAAAAAAGAAAGTATAATACTGAAATTTAACGAAGATAGCATATTAAAACCCAATAAAGGAATTAACATACCTAACAAATCCCTTAAAATACCCGTTCTTTCTAAGAAAGATAAGGAAGCAGTAGAGTGGGCCGAAAAGAAGAAATTAGCATATATAGCCCTTTCTTTCGTAAGAAGTAAAGAAGATATTTTAAATCTTAAAAAACACATAAAAAACAAAGACATAGGCATAATTAGTAAAATAGAAAATTGGGAAGGAGTGAAAAACATAGACGAAATCATAAGTGAAAGCGACGGCATCATGATTGCCAGAGGAGATTTAGGCATAGAAGTTCCCGAACAAAAAATACCACTTATCCAAAAGAAAATAATTGAAAAAACAAACCAACAAGCTAAGATTAGCATAGTAGCAACTCAAATGCTTGAAAGCATGACAGATAATAAAACACCTACTAGAGCAGAAGTTAGTGACGTAGCTAATGCCATCCTAGACGGCACAGACGCTGTTATGTTAAGCGGAGAAACAGCCATAGGAAAATATCCTTTACAAAGCCTTAAAGTAATGGATAAAGTCGCTAGGGAAGTAGAAGATAAAGTCGAGAATAGAGTAGATATAAATAAGCCAGGCAATATAAGTGAAGAAATGAGTAAAAACGCTTATTCTCTTCTTCAAAGAACTAAAGCTGATAAACTAGTCACTCTTACCAGATCAGGATACAGCGCTAATCTAGTAAGTCGTTACAGGTTTAAAAAACCAATAATCGCAGTAACAGATAATAAATTAACATCCGAAAAATTAGAATTAGTATGGGGTGTCAAGCCAGTATATATTAAAGATTTGCCAGGATTTGAAAAAATAGTGAGGACGACATCAGTACTGGTTAATAAAAGATTAATTAAGAAAAAAGAACACGTTGTTTTCTTTGCAGGAATAAAAACTTTACAAGAAAAAATATCTAATATGATAGAAGTCCACCACGTTAAAGACTTATTAGAATACGACGCTAAATTTTAAGCCTCGAATTTTTCCAAAGAATCATTTAGTTGCCTATTTACTTTTATGAAAGTGGCTCTCCTACTAAATTCTTTAAGTCTTCTAGCACCTATGTAAGTAGCTGTACTTCTTAAACTACCTAATAAGTCTAATACGAATTTTTCAACACTACCTTTATGAGGTATTAATAAACTCCTACCCTCACTAGCCCTATAAGACTTTACACTACCATAATTTTTAGTTTGAGCTTTTTCACTACTAGAACCATAATACTCTTTATATTTAACACCCTCTTTTATAACTGTTTCACCACCACTTTCTTCATAACCAGAAAATAAACTTCCACTCATTAAGAAATCCGCACCTCCAGCAAAAGCTTTAGCAACACAAGAAGGATGAACAGCACCCCCATCAGACATTATTAAACCACAAGTGTTATGATGACTGCTTATTCCATGAGCCGCGTCAGCACATTCTATAACCGCACTAAGTTGAGGATAACCCACACCTGTTTTCAGCCTAGTTGTGCAAGCTGAACCACTACCTATACCTACTTTTACTATGTCCGCACCATTAAGAAGTAATTGTTCAGTCATTTCATTAGTTACTACGTTACCCGCGATGATAATATGATTAGGTAATTTTTTTCTTACTTCACCTACGTAATTAACAAATTCTTCTAAGTAACCATTAGGAACATCCATACATACAAATCTAAACTTATTTTGAAGCTTAGCTTTTATTATCCCATCTAGCTTTTCAATATCACCATTTCTTATACCCATAGAAAAAGCAACGTAATCAGGCTTATTGAATTTCTTAAAAAAATTTTTTAGTTCATCTAAGGAGTAGTATTTAGACAAAGCAGTTATCATTTTGTATTTGCTCAGTTTCTCAGCCATTTCAAAGCTACCCGAGCTATCCATATTCGCAGCTACTACAGGTATACCAGTCCATTTATGTTTAGAATGTAAAAAACCAAAGGTTCTTTCTAACTGTACATCATTTCTGCTTTTCATATCACTTCTTTTAGGCCTTATTAAAACATCCTTAAAATCAAGTTTAACATCATTATCTATTCTCATAAAATATAACCCCTTATGAGCGTTTATTAGCGAAGTATTTAATTATTTCTATTGAGTTATTTCTTTTTAATTAATCAAAACATATAAATAATAAGCGTGAGTAATAATACTTCCATAATGGTTTATTTACAAACAACCCCCTATACGACTGCTGCTTCTAGTTTAATTAATATTTTAGAAATGATTAATACTGATTATGAAGGTTGTGTGGATGATGAATTTGATATATGGCTGAATTCTGCTTTGTTACCCACTAGGGCATCTAGTATTTTTGGTTTGGGCTTGGTTGCTAAGAGAAAGAAAATTGAGCCTTTTATAATTGTAGAATCAGAAGAATATGATTTTCCAGATTATCGTTTTTACAGGTATAAAAAGAAAGATGTTGATTATGCAAAGATAAGTAGTGATTTGTATAAGAAAAAAGCTAAGAAAACAAAGATACCTTGTGAAGTTAAAAGTATAGATTTGGATTTGATTAAAGAATTGTTAAAAAATAATTATTTAATAGTAAGGCTTAATGTTAAGGACATTAGGGGTTTGAAAAGTAATTCTAGTAATTATTTAGTTTTTAAAAAATATGAAGAAGATGTATTCACTATAATAGATCCTATGCAAGGAGAATTACAGATTAAAGAAGAGACTGTAAAATCTTGTTTGGAGACTTTAGAAGTTAAAAAAAGAAGAGCTAGAAAACTAATAGGGTTTAAAAGAAAATTAGATTATTAATTAAAAAAATTGTGATAAATCTTTTTGCTTTCTTTTTTGATGTAACTTTTGTAAACGTTCAGAAAAATTATTTATTCTTTCTTCACCAAATTCGAAACTTTTCAAATATTCTTCCACTCCTTCTATATCAGGTTTCTGAAAGCTTATAGTATAGTCATCAGTGACTGGCATGGTTTGTATTACTTTTTTTATTTCCTTCCAACTTATATCCATATGTTCTTCCCACTTCGCTTTTTCAAATATTTCTTCTTCTGAAGCAGTAGTCTTTACAAGCTTCAATGCTTTTTTAGGACCTATACCTTTTATCCCGCCATAGTTATAGTCCGTACCTACCAGTATTGCTAAATTTATTAATTGCTCTTGATTAATACCCAGATTTTCTAAAGTATTTTTTAAATTAATTAATTCAGGCATTACTTTCTTAGTTAATTGAGTTGATTGCTTCTTAACCCTCCCTGATAAAGATAAATTTTTTATGAGTTTAGGCGTGCCAAATAATAAGGCGTCCGCGTCTTGGCTTACAACAGCGTACGCATCTCCTTTCTTTACTAAATAAGCTGCTTGTGCTTCTCCTTCACTCGGTGCTTGTATCCAAGGAATACCCATTAAATCCAAAACTTTCTTAGTTTGATCAATTATATCTTCAGTTAAAAAAGTGGTTCTCGCCGCGTACTTTTTCATATTTTCAAAATCTTTTTCATCTTTTGCTTTATTATACAACTCTAAAGCTTTCTTCTTAGCAGCTCTTCTTCTTTGAGTTTCTTTTTCTTTAAGCACAGGTGGCTTACCGTCAAAAACAAAAACAAATTTTATGTCTTGCTCTACATATTTCAAAAATCTACTCAGTAAACCTTGTAAGTGACTTGTTATTCTGCCTTTAGAATCCATTAATGGACTCCCGTCCGCGCCGCGAATAGTGGTTAAGAACATGTATAACGTGTTAAAAGCGTCCACAGCTAGTATTTTATCCTTCAAATCCTCAACTCTTAACTCTTTTGTTTCTAACAAGTCTGTAATCTTGGAACCCATAATTAATTGTTAATAAGAATTATTATTTAATGATTGTCCTTGTAAAATAAATCTTAAACTACTGCATTAAATCTTTTTATTCTTACAGTAAACCGAAATCCTTTTAATAATACAACTAAAAGTTATTTCATGAACAAGAAAGTTAAAAAGAGTTCTGAAAATTTTGCAGAATCAATCATGAATACTGAAGAGTATGCGCATTATGTTAAAGCTAAAGAAAATTTCGAGTCTGATGAGGAAGCAATACAATTACTTAAAAGATTAGATCGTGACCAAGGAGATTTATTAAAAAGTAATATAACTCTTGATGAATACAAAGAAACTGAGAATAAAGTGAAAAAAAATACTAAGATACAAGAAATGGCTAGAGCTGAAAGAAATTTCTTTTCTTTATTAAGAGAAACTAACGATTATCTTAGCAATGAAATAGGCACACATTTTGCCTACGCCCAAGGAGGTGGTCGTTGTGGATGAAGAAGTTAAAGAAAAAGCAAAAATACTTTCAGAAACATTGAAATCAGAATCATATGACGAATTAGATTTGAATTTTTTATTAATTGAAGCTAATAGAGTTTTACAAAGAAAGCTAAAGCTTGATTACGGAGCCATATGTGCAGGTACTAGTTATAGAAGAAGTTGTTAATAACACTCATAAGTGTTCTATACAATTTAGTTTTTCTATTTCGTGTTTTGCATCGTCTTTTATTTGAAGTATTGTTAAAGCCGTATTTTTAGGATGATATTCCTTGTATTTTTCAGATTGTTTTTTTAGTAAATACAATAAAGCATTTGTTATCACGCCACCATGACTTACAACAAGTATTGTTTTTCCTTTTTCCTTTTCAATTAACTCTTCAAAATAATTACGCGTTCTTATTCTTAGTTCTTCTATACTCTCTCCTTTAGGCGGCTTGTAAGTTATTACATTACCAGAGTCTTTTGCTCTCTCCCAGAATTCATTTGAAGGCAATCCTTTGAATATACCTCTATC
>SKFY01000053.1 GCA_007117755.1 Candidatus Woesearchaeota archaeon
ATATAATTTTATAGTAATGGAAGGAGTTATTGTTAAAAATGATCCTGAGTATCAATTGGAAAGTTTAAGTAGATTAGAAAGTTTAGATATTAATATTAGTGGAAGTGTTAATACTCATTGGCTTTGTAAGTCGGTTTGCGAATACACTTTTTTTGATGTGAGTAAAGGACAAGTAATAGATTCAGGTTTTTTTAATGTTACGACTAGTAGATTTGTTAATTATGAAAATAGTATTTTGGTTAACGAGACAGGTTTTGGACAGTTGATTTATACTTATAAGCTTAGTTGTAGTAATATACCTACGAATACTTGTCAAGCAGGTACCACTCCTAAAGTTAGTAATAGTATAATAACTGTTAATTATGAACCTAATGAAGAAGATTATGAATTGAAAAGTTTGAAGAGGTCAGAAATTGATTTTTTCTTTAATGAGTTGTATGATGCTAAGAATAGTTTGTTTAGGATTAAGCATTATTTGAATATTACAAGCAATATTGATTTTTTTGTGTATGAATCCTTGTATGAAGAGAAAGAAGATTTGATGAAAGGTTTGGAAGAAGAAGTTTTTATTTTACAAAAGGCCTGGAGTAGTTTGGATTTGAGATTTTTGGAAGAGTATGATTTTGCTGAGAAGATTAGTTATTTGAATCAGACGCATGATTTGGAAAGGTCAATAGTTAATGATATTAATTTTTATAATCAAGTTGTGGATTCTTTAAATAATCTGGATGAGACATTCGTAGAGTTGCTAAGGCATTCTTCTAATGAGACCTTAAAAGAATTTGAAAATAATATTAATAGGTTGAAAAAAGAAGTTGAAAATAAAACAAGTATTTTACTGCTCCAAACTTATTATGAAGAGCTAGAAGATTTTAAAGAAGAGGTAGAATTAAGTTTCTTGGATAATTTTGATAAAGATTTGTTATACTTAGTTTTTTTATATAATCAATCGAATTGCCCAACGTGCTTTTTTGATTTGAATCATACTTTTAATGATACTGAAGACTATATAGACGTTACGCAGTATTTATGCAGTAGCGTAAATATTGAGAACAGGACTTATTCTACCAATGAAACAAGAACTCTTAAAGCAAAAGCAAAAAAGATCCTTGAGTTTAAAGAGTACCACGATTATAGCGACAGGGTTTATGAAGATGAACAAATTGTAAGAACGCTTCTAAATCAACAAAATCTTAGTTTTGAAAATTACGAGGATTATGAATTAGGTGATTATTATAAGTTATACGAAGAAGAAGATTTGGATAAAATAAAAGATTTACAAAAAAAATGTGAAAGAAATATTGAAAAGAATTACACTAATGAAAACAAGATAAGCCTTGTTGTTCCAGAGTCTAATATTACAAAAAAAGAATTAGGACAAGTAAAAAGTGTTTGCTGCGCCTACGGAGAATGTGAAACGTGCGATGAGCAGAAAAGAAATCCAGTCATATTTTTACACGGACACTCAGTTAGCTTAAGAACTAGCGCGGATTATTCAAGTGATTCTTTTAATAGAATAATGAATGAACTAGAAAGAGAAGGTTATTACATATACGGACCTTTAGTAAGACCCATAAGAGAACAAGAGTATAAAGTGAGAGGGGACTTGGGAAGAAATCATAAACCAACCATGTTTAAAGCCACGTATTATTACACCACTTACTTTGACGGGTTAGGATACGCAACTAGTATTAGTATGACAGAAAACATAGATACTTACGCTATTAGATTGAAAGAAATTATAGATTATGTTAAGTATTCTACAAATAGCCAAGAAGTGGATATAGTAGCTCATTCAATGGGAGGATTAGTAACGAGAAGGTACATACAAATATTTGGAGAGGAACACGTAGATAATGTTATTATGATAGGAACACCTAATCAAGGAATAACAAATAGAATCTACAATGCTTGTAGCTTATTAGGAGATAATAAAGAATGTAGAGATATGAAAAAAAGAAGTACTTTTTTACAAGGACTTAACGATCCTTATTACGAACCTACAAATACTAATTATTATACAATAACAGGATTAGGATGCCTAATGAATGAAGGAGATGGAGATGGTATAGTAATAGGAGAAAATGTTAAGTTAAGCTATGCGAAGAATTTTAACGTTACAGGAACCTGTGAAGAGGGCTTAATGCTACATTCTAATATGTTAAATCCGAAAATATATCCTGAGGTTTATTGGGAAATAATAGATTTGCTTAAACGAGATCAATACTGATTAATACTTTGTAGTTTTTTACTTGGATTTCTTTATCCCCACCACTTAATATTTTATCAGCTTGAACATTACTCATGAAGTATTCTTTATGCTCATTAACTGATTTTAAAACTTCATTATCCGCTTTTATACCAAGATTTATACGATCCTCTATGGTCAGATTCATATCTTTCCTTATCTTATTTATTTTCCTCACTAATTCCCTGACTATTCCTTCTCTTATTAATTCAGGAGTTAATTTTGTATCAAGCTCTACTTCCAACTCCTCACCTTTCTTTATTATTACTTCTTTCGTGTTTATCTCTTCTTGTATTAAGTTCTTTAAATTTTCAGAAACATTGCCTTTAACAATTACTTTTTTCACTACTTGTCTTACTGGTAACTTATTTTTTTCTCTAGCATCTAATAATTTAGTAACTGCATCTCTAACATTATCCATTTGTTCTTCTAACTTTAAATCCCTATCAATAATTTTAGTAGGCCACTCTGTTAAGTGAACAGATTTTTTCTCACCAATACCTTTCCAAATATGCTCTGCTATGAAAGGAGTGAAAGGAGCGATAATCTTACTTAATTCAGTTAATACTTTTTTCAAGGTATAGCTTGCTTTACCTGCTTGTTCTGTTTTGAAGCGCTCCCTACTTCTTCTTACGTACCATTGGCTTAAGTCAGCTATGAAATTTAGTAAAGGCTTCGTGGCTTCAGCCAACTTATAAACTTCCATGTTTTCCATTACTTCTTGTCTTAATCCTTCTAACTTACTAAGTATCCAAATGTCTAAAGGTTCTTCTGATTTTACTTGTTTTTCTACTGAGAACATTTTGTAAAAGTTCAGAACATTATTTAGTGTGTTTACGTATTTGTTATATATTTCCCTCACGCCTTCTTCTGAGAAGTTTAGTGTTTGTGCATGCATTACCGGGCTACTTACTAAGTAATACCTTAAAGCATCAGCACCGTATTTGTTTATAACTACGTCTGGAGCGGGATAGTTTTTTAGTTTTTTACTCATTTTTTTACCATCACTTGCTAATACCATACCATTAACTATTACGTTTTTGAAGGCGGGAACACTTTCTTTTACAGGTATGCTTTTCTTTCCAGACGTCAGCGCTGTTGATAAAACATGGAGTGTATAGAACCAACCCCTGGTCTGATCTTGTCCTTCAGCTATGAAATTCGCAGGGAAACCTTTCTCGAACTTGTCTTTATTTTCAAAAGGATAATGAAATTGTGCATAAGGCATGCTTCCACTTTCAAACCAACAATCCAATACTTCTTCTATTCTCTTGTATTCCTTCCCGTTTTTTTTAAAAGTTATTTCATCTATTACGTGTTTATGCAGATCTTTTACTTTCTTCCCTGATAATTCTTCTAATTCTTTAATACTGCTCAAGCAAATAGTGTCGCCATCTTCACTCCTCCATATTGGTAAAGGAGCACCCCAAAACCTATTCCTACTGATACTCCAATCCTTAGCATTATCTAGCCACTTACCAAATCTTCCTTTTTTTATGTGTTCGGGAACCCAATTTATTTTTTGGTTGTTCTTTATGAGTTGGGGCTTAATCTTTGCTATATTCACAAACCAACTGTTTGTTGCATAGTTTAATAGTGGAGTGTCACATCTCCAACAGTGTGGATAAGAATGTTTATAATTTAATTTTTCAAATAAAGAATTGTTTTCTTTTAACCATTTTAATATTTGAATATCGGTTTCTATAGGGTTTTCTTTAGGTTTTACTTCTAATCCTGCAAAGTCTTTAACATCACTTGTGAATTTACCATCCATGGTTAGGTGTTGTTGCCATTCAACATTGTGTTCTCTTCCTAATTCATAATCGTCTTGACCAAATGCGGGAGCTATGTGAACTATGCCTGTTCCTTCTTCAGTATTTACGAATTCACCTTTTACTATTTTGAAGCTGTTCTTGTTATTTTTAAAGTAAGGAAATAATGGTTTGTAAGTTTTTCCAATTAACTCTTTTCCCTTTATTACTTCTTTTATTTCATAACCTTTTTTCTCAGCTACAACTTTAGCCATTAAATAATACTCGTTATCTTTTTGTATTACTGCATAATCAAGTTTTTCACCTATAGCTAATAATAAATTACCAGGTAATGTCCAAGGTGTTGTTGTCCAAGCTAACGCATTTACTTTTTTACCATTTAGTTCCTCTTTTATTTGGAATTTGGCAGTTACTGATATATCCTTGATTTCTTTATATTCTAATGAAGCTTCAAAATTAGACAAAGGAGTTACACACCTAGGACAAACATGCATAGGCTTCTTACCTTCATAAATCAAATCTTTTTTCCATAATTCAGAAAACACCCACCAAACACTTTCCATGAATTCATTATCCATGGTTTTATAATCATTTTTCATGTCGACCCAGCGGCCCATTCTACGAACAGTTTTTTCCCATTCTTCAGCGTATCTTAAAACACTGGCTTTACAAGCGTTGTTGAATTTTTCAACACCAAAATCTTCAATATCTTTTTTATTTTTTAGGCCTAGTTCTTTTTCAATCATGTTCTCAACAGGTAAGCCATGACAATCCCAGCCCCAGACACGCTCAACTCTAAAACCTTTCATGGTCCAGTACCTAGGAACAACATCTTTCATTAAACTAGCCACTATGTGACCATAATGAGGTAATCCAGTCGCGAAAGGCGGACCGTCATAGAAGTGATATATTTTATCTTCAGATCTTTGATCAACAGATTTTTTAAAAGTATTATTTTTTTCCCAATAATCTAAAATTAATTTTTCATAATCCCCTGAGCTAGCCATACACTAAGAAGAAGTTATAGAATTATATAAAAAGTTTTTGAAAAAAAAGAAAAAACAACAGTTTTTGTTTATGATTGTACAGTCGTCACGACACTAACAGATAGTGTTCTGGTTAAGTTGTAACCCTGACCCCTGTACTGTATTATTAAGTCAAATGGTTGTTTAGAACCGACCTGATTCCAACCCCCACTATTTAGACCATCACAAGTAAAGTGGACACTAGTACCAGCAGGTATTAAGTCTGGATTGGCAGGACTTGTTATGTTACAGTTAGCTATGCCCATGTCTTCAGTTCCAGCTCTGAACTCTGTTATTTCAAACACGCTTAAAGTCATACCTAATGAATTCCTTAGTATTATATCAAACTGTCCATCAGTACCAGTTCCACGCTGAGCAGAGTATTCTATACACGCAAAATCAGGAGGTAAATTACACCTCTCAGGAACCAAGAAATCAGGATTCATAA
>SKFY01000027.1 GCA_007117755.1 Candidatus Woesearchaeota archaeon
ACAAAACATTTTAATTAAATATTTCTGTTTTTGATTAAATATTTTAATTATATTTTTTTAATTAATAATTTTAATAATTGATTAATATCTTTATTTATAGTATAACCAATATATGTCGTTTTTTGGGAAGAATTTAAATATGCTTTAAAACATAATAACAAAATATGAATTACTTACTAATAGATCTAGGCGGAACAAAATGCAGAACAACACTAAGAAACCAAAAAAATGAACCAGTTATAATACCACACCACGTAAATGTAAAAGTAACAGACGACGTCCTAAAATCAATAATAGAATCTATCAAACCCTACAATAACTACATAAATAAAAAAACAGTGATAAAAATAGCAGTTCCAGGACTAGTTAAAAAGAATAAAATTCTACAATTACCTAATCTTAACATAGGCGAATGGGATCTGGCAAAAGAACTCAAAAGACTATACTATAACAAAGTACTAGTATACAACGATTTAGAAGCCGCGTGGCACGGAGAATACACAGATAAAAACTTTCTACTAGTATACGCAAGCACAGGAGTAGGAGGAGCAATAAACGGAGAAAACATAGAATTCGGAAGAAGAATAACAATAAACACAAACGGAGAGATAAAATATCACGAAATAGAAAAAACACTAACAAAAAATGATTTAGAAAAAAACGAGTTTATTCTAGAACACTTAACAGGAGGACTAGCACTAGGAAAAGCAGCAGTGATAAAAGGCCTGCAACTAGGAGTTAACATAAATAAATACGGAGAAGAACTAGACCAATACGCACACAATAACGAAATAGCAAGAAGCGTTTTTGAAGACGCAGGAAGCATACTAGGAAAAGCTATACAAGCATATGCAGAAACACACAAAGTTAAAAACGTTATCATAGGCGGAAGCCTAGGAACAAACACTTATTATTTTAACGCAATAAAAAAACAAGTTAAAAACATAAATATTCAAAAAAGCAAATTCTTAAACAGCAGCGAAGCCATATTCAGAGGACTACTAAAGCTTTAAAAAAAAGTATTATTATTTGTTTAAAATAGATTTCAACTGATCATTTAATTTCTTCTCTAAATCAACAAATTTCTGAATGAAATCTTTTTCTTCTTTAACTTTTTTAACTACATAATTAACAAAACTAGCTAATTCTTTATACTCTTTCTCATCATTATCTATAATATGGATAGTTTCACTAACTTTTTTAGCTAAAACGGCAAAGTCACCACCATGATTTAAATCATTAGTTATATTATTTTTAGCATTATTTAACTTATATAATAAACCCTCAATTTCACTTTTTAAGTTCTTAATTTTAGAAATAACCTCTCTATTAATACCATTTTTTTGATATTTTTTATGAAGATCCTCTAACTCAACAAAAGCATTCTCCATATCTTTTATCTCGTTTTTTTTATAAGCATAAGCACCACTTTTATGAAGCTTGTTAATCTCATCATCCACGAGTTTTTTCAATTCATCAAAACTTTTATGAAGATTATAATCATCACGCATGAGTAACTCGAAATCCACAACGACTTTGTCTTTAATATCATTTAACTTAGTCGTAGTAGATTCTATCTTACTCAAAACTTTGCTAGTATCATCCTCTGCTTGCTTAATAAAAGCCTGTTCTTTTCCAGACTCTTCATTACCAGAATTACTAGCAACTTCACCAGCGACTTCTTCTAATTCTTTCTCAGTAACAGCCAATTCTTCTTTTTCCTTAGCAAGCTCCTGATCATCCATCATAACCTCGGCTAAATGCTTGCTAGCAGAGTCTATGTGTTTATCAGCTTGCTTAATAAAATCATTTAAAGAACTAGTTTTATTTTTAAACCAACCCCAACTTTTTTTAAGACTTTTCTTAGACAATTCCTTAGTTTTAGCCCATCCATCACTATTCCTGAATTTATCAATGCCATCAAGAGTGTTATCAAGACCACGACCAAGCTTACTACCCCACTCACCACTAGGTTTAGAACTAGAAGATTTACGACTAAAAAAAGAACCAGATTTGGATTTACCCGATTGATAATTACCAGAAGGACTACTACCTCCAATACTACTAAAGAAATGCAATAAACTAATAAAAACCAAGATTAACATTACAACCGCAAATAAAAACAACCAAAAACCAAAACTATGATCTCCCAAATTTATAAAACCAAGATCAGCAGTGCTTAAGTGCAGAAATAAAGCTAAACCATACAAATAAATCATAGTCCTGAAAAACTGAATGTAAGGCTTGTTAGGATCAGTTTCTTTATAACTAAGATATAACAAATAAGTGAAAACAAGAATCGCAAAAACATATACAACACTTAAACCAATTATTTCACGCAAAATATCTATGTAGGACTCAGGAAAAATCCATATCACTAATAAAGATAAGCCTAAAGAAATAGTTATTACAGCTCCTTTATTTTCATCACCACCATAACTATTACTGCTTTTAAATAAAGGAATTTTTTTAACAGTGGTATATAGTAAACTAAATAATATAGCGAATAAAGCCAGCCTAATCATGAAATTAGGCTGAACACCAATAAAAGTGTTTATTAAATGACTTACGTCTCTACCGTAGTCAACAAAAGGATTAGCACTAACTCTAGGTATGAAAGTTAATAAAGCAGCTAATATAATTAGTAAAAATTTCATGTTCCATATTATTATTTTTTTAATCGTTTTTTAAAAGCAACAACAAAGTTTTTTATCCTATTCTGTATGTGCTTATACAACTCTTGTTTTTCTTTCAAATCTTTTATGAGATTAGGAAGATGTTTTTTTATTAATCTATGAAGTTCATTAATTTCAAATATAAAAGATTCAAGTTCATATTTGCTGTCTTTTAAATTGGTTTTAACTTTTTCAAACCCTTCATTATATTTTTCTAGCACAAAATTTATATCATCTAATGTTTTCATCTCAGCCTTTCTGCTTTCAAGCCTTAAGTTTTGATAGTCTATAAGAGTTTTAATTCTTTTTTCCCACTTACTCTTTTCTTCTTCAGACTTAATATGATCGTGTAAAAAACTTCTAGCAAAAGACGTTTGTTTATAAAGAGATATTTTAGAATTGGTTATTAATTGCCTAATCTTCTCAATCGAATTAGATGTATTTATAAATTCTTCATTTAAGCTTTCTAAATCTTTTTGAATACCTTCTTTATATCTACTAGGCACATAGTACATTTTTGTTCGATCCTCATTTTCAAGTTTAGAAATTGTATCAGCATATAATTTATCCCATGCAAGACAACTCTTTTCCGTTTGTTGAATAATGTCACCTTCTTCCTGTACTTCTTTATAATCTTCATCAATAACATCATCCGTAGTGCTGAAAAATTCAGATTTACTACTTGATAAATTACTATTATAACTCACGTCTACTTCGTCTTCGTTAGAAATGTTAGAATTACTATGATGACTACCACTCACTACTTCGTCTTCGTTAGAAAGTTTAGCACTTTCCGTTTTTGCTTGAACACGAGGATCATTATAAGGAGGCCTAGTGAACTTATTAAAAGGCCAACGATCATCATCATTTTTTTTATTGTTTGCTTCTTGCTTTAACTCTCTTTCTTTAATATCAACATCAACTTTTAAGAATTCCCCTAACGTATGAATGAAAGCATCAACTCTTTTATCAATACCTTCAATAAATTCTTCCTTGAAATGTTTTTCGTAAGCACCAATAACAGGTTCTAAACTTTCATTACCTAAGCTACCAGGATCTTTTTTTGAAGAATCAAGAAAAACATTAAGGATATCAACCATTTCATTTAGTTTTTCTAAATGCTGACTTAAAACATCCTTACATTCTAATAAAAGATTATCAATTTCGACTAATTGCTTTTTTTCTTCATCATGACCTTCAATTTTATCATATTTCTTCTTTATTTTTTTTAAGAACCTACCTAAGGAATAACGACCCCAATTAGTTAAAAGTTTTATCTGCTCCTGCCTTTTATTAATAACAGCCTCAACTTCACTTTTTAACTGCCTAACCAATGTTATTTTAGCCGAATCCATTTTTATTTTAACTCTTTTACCATTTTTTTTATTTTATCAACACTTTCCTTAACTTCATTTTGTTTATTGTTAAAAGCCCTTAAAAGATAAGCAAGCCTTCTTTTTAACATACTTATAGTTCTGATAACACTATCGTCATTACCACCAGAATCACTATCTTCTAACTTAGGATCATAATCAACATCCTCAATATCTTTTTTAGGACTACTACTGAATAAATTACTAAAAAAGCCACCACTGCTTTTTTTAGGCCTTTCAGGAATATCAGGAGATTGACCCATTAATAAACTTACAAAATGAATTAAACTAACTATTAACATTATTAACATTACAATAGCAAATAAGAATAACCAGAAACCAAAATCGTGCTGGCTTAAATCTATAAATCCTAGATTAGCGGTGCTTAAATGAAGGAATAATATAAGACCGAATGTGAAGACTCCCGTCCTGAAAAATTGAGTTGCGGGATTATTAGGATCAGTGTCTTTATAACCAAGATATAATAAGAAAGTGAATATTATTATTGTAAAACCATAAACAAAGCTTAAACCTAGTATTTCTCTTAATATGTTTATGTATTCATCAGGCGTAACCCATACAACTAGTAAAGATAACGCAAAGGATACTGTCATAACAGCACCAGAGTTAGAATCACTACCGTAACTATCACTTGATTTGAAAACAGGAACTCTTTTTAACGTTACCCAGATAGTACCAAATAGAATTGCGAATAAAGCCAGCCTAATCATGAAATTAGGCTGAACACCAATAAAAGACTCTACTATACTAGCAAAATCTCTTCCAAACCCATAAAAGGTATTAGCACTCACTAATGGTAATAAAAAAAAAGGTGTTGTAAGTACTAATAATAACTTTTTATACATTATTATGAACCTCTAAAATGGTATAAATCCGCCTATGAAAGGGTCTAAGCCGTACTGCCAAATATAAGGACTGCTAATTATTAACAAACCAATAATTAATATGTGCATGTTAGATTCCCCAACACCACCTTTACCAGTTATACTCGCAGCTGCTTTAATTTTAACCATTGCTACAATCCCTACTAAAATCCTAGCGCCTAAATAAATGAGGAAGTTACCAGCAACTCCTATTAAGTCAAGAGCCCAACCTATGTTCATACTTACAAAAGTAAACAAGAACATAAATGGAACCGCATGCAAAGCATGACTTAACCATCTCATACCGGCTTCGTCGACGTGAACAAAGTGTATCTCTATCAAGCTCAGTATTAAACCCATTATCAAAGCAGATCCTATCATTAAATCAGTTGGTATTTCCATAGAGGAGACATAAATTCAAGACTATATAAATATTTCTAATATTATTTATCGTAAAAAAGTTTATATAATACAATATTAATTAA
>SKFY01000014.1 GCA_007117755.1 Candidatus Woesearchaeota archaeon
ATCCAATCAGAGAATTATATAAAGCAGAATGGGTCTTAAATAATTTTCCTGCACAAAGAAAATACTTCTACCAAGAATATTCTAAATATGTAAAATTACCAAGGAATTACAAAAAAAGACTCGAATTTTATGAACTACTAGGTAGATTAAAACACATACAATACCGAAAAAAATTCGAGATAACCACCGAAGGTAAAAAAACTATTAAAGAAGGAATAAGAATTATAAAAAAAATAATAAATTAAAATAAAACGTCATGTGCATACTTTATTATCACTCGTGAAATACATTGAGAATTTTCGATAAATTTATAACAAATCTTCTTTTATAAATATTAAATGAAAATAGGATGGATACTTTCTGGAGGTAAAGACGTTGCAGGTGCCAGAATCCAAGGCTGGAATATGCACGAATATCTTCTCAAATCAGGAATAGAATCTGAAATCATTTCAGGTCCTGAAATTATGAACACAGATTTTCATTTTTCAAAAAGAGAAATCAATGAATTTACTAATAAAGAATTCGATGTGATTCTAGTACAAAAAATTCAGTCAGGAAGGAATTTTCAGTTTTTTCTAGATATGTGTAAAAAAAATAATATTAAAGTAATCTATATTGGTATTGACAGAATAAACTTAGATTTTGCAATTTCTTGCGATGGTATTATCACAGTTTCTGAATATATAAAAAATCAAATACCTGAAGAATATCAAAAAAAAGTTTTTATGGTCTTTGATGGATTCGAACATGATGGAGAATTACAAAAAAAACATAACGAATTTAAGAAATTTAAACTAGTATTTACTTCAAATATTGTTTTCTCAAAATTTCCTCAAATTGAGCATTTGCCTAAGAATGTCTCTTTAAAAATTATAGGCCCTCCTGAAAAAAAAATAAAGAAATTCGCTCAAAAACTATCTTTTAACAAAAAAGGTAAAATATTCTCAGACACACCTTATGATTTCGAATATATTCTTTGGAATCTTAACACTGTAGATAAAGAAATTCTTGAATGTGATGTTGCAGTAATACCTTACCCTGATGAAATACTCAAAGAAAATTTTATTATTAGAAAATCAAGCAACAGATTAATAATGTTTATGTCCTATGGATTGCCTGTAATTGTATCACCACATCCAGAATATAAAAAATTAATAAAACAAGGAGAAAATGGCTTTATTGCAAATAATCATTCTGAGTGGATAAAATATGTTGAATTCTTGCGAGATAATCCTGACAAAAGAAAAGAAATTGGACAGAAAGCAAGGTTAACTGTGATTGACAAATATTCTTTAAAAAGACAAGGGAGCTTATATCTCAATATAATAAAAAAAGTGTTAAAGATGTAAAAAATCGTTGCACTATCCACAGGTCTTTTCTAAGAAAAGACGCAAATAACAAAGATTAAATGCTATTTTATTATTGGTTTTTCAACATATTTATAAATAGTTAAATTTGTGTATTACTTATGTATATTTTAGTCCATTATATTGATGAACCAAGTAAGAGTCAAATCCAAAAATGTATTAACCAAATCATGACTGATTTTGAAGTTTTTGATATGACTGGAATTGAACCTCACTTCACTTTGAAATATTATTTTGAAAAAGACAATCTTGAAAAAATAGAAACTATTTGTGAAGAAATATCAGAAAAATTAACTTCAGGAGAATATCAAATAACAAATTTGGGAGACTTTTCAAAAGAAACTATTTTTCTTAATTTAGAACTGGATTATAAATCTGAAAAAGTTTATCAAGAATTATTTTCAAAAATTAAAGAATCAAAAATTCCATTAGAAGATCATGAAAAAAACGGAATTCATTTCCACATAACTTTAGCTCAACAAACTAAAAAAGAATTTTCTTCTATAATGAATTTTTTATCTCATAAAAATTTTCGACAAACACAAAAACTCAGTAATTTAACAATTCTCTATTTTAACGGAGAAGAATTTACAATACACAAACAATACAAACTAAAAAACAAATAATAAAACACTCCTTTTCCTCGTCTTCGACCACAGTACTCGGGGACGGCTTACAGCCTTTCGCTTCGTTTGACCATCATTTAACACCCATTATATCCAATCAAACTCAATTATAAACATTAAAAAAATATAATACAAAAAAAGTTAAGTTCAATCAGAATATTCTTTCAACGCTAAATTTTCAATTTTTTGTAAAAAAGATTTTTTATATTCTCTATATTTTTTTCCCTCACCATCAGCATGTTTAATCGCTTCTTTCTTAATTCGTTCATAATCTTCTATTAATTTCGGATTTTTTCTTAAATAATCTCTCACAGCCAACAAAGATTTCCAAGTTTCACTATTGCTGTGAGTTAACTGTATATGAACTCGCCTTTCATTTCTTTTGTATTTTATTACTTTTTGAAAGAAAAATCTTTCCTTATCACCTCCATTTGGTCGTAAGTCATAACCATTTTTTTCTAATTTTTTTATAGAGTTTTGAATTTGATTTTTTGGAACAGAAATTGCAACATCAATAATTCCTTTTCCACCAAGCCCCTTTATTGATGAACTTCCAACATGCTCTATTTCTGCTCCGGTAAAAATCTTTTTTAATTTATTTTTTTCTCTATTAAAAAGCAGCACGTATTTTTCTGAATATTTATTAAAAGAGTATTTTTTAAGATCCGCCATGTTTTATTATTTGATTATTTACAGATTTATTAATTTATCTCATCAATACCTGCTTTTTTTATTACCACTATAACATATAATTGCTATGGAAATTTAACAAGTATGTTTATGTTTCTCAAAAGAATAATAAAGTGTCTTATGACGAGCCAGAAGCAGAACATTACTACTACGATAAAATTGATTTCGAGAAAGCATTTCAAAAAGCAAATGCAAAACCTATTAAATGGTATTCAGGATTCAACAATAAAACTGGAAAATACGAAGTATTCAAAGAAGACGTATCAGCAATGATCTCACCATTATTCAAATAAAAAAAAGAAATGTTTTTAAAGTTGTTCCTTCCTTTTATTACCATGAAGAAAAAACACTTCAGATTTTTGAGTTTGGTATTTTTCCTTATCGGCATCTTACTATTAATAAACTCAACAACAAATATTACAGGAGCTGTTGTTGGAGTTTCAAATATTTCCTTAGGACTCAGTTCTATTCTAGGAATTGTTTTTATCTTGGCTTCTACAGCACTTTTTGTTAGTGGAGAAAGTTTGGATGATTTATTTTATGAAGACCATGCTTTTGATAGAATGAAGGAAAGAAAGATATTTCCATCAATAATAAAAGATGCTATTGAATATGGGGAACATTACAAATTAAAAAAACAAGAAAATTTCGGTGAAGCTAAAGGAGCGACTGATGTGTATATTAAAAGACATACTGCAGATATTTTGCCGGGAAAAGGCAATATAGGGGAGAGAATAATAACAATTAGAGAACCTTCAGAAGAAAGAGAATATAAAAATATAATCGTTTTAACAGAGGAGAGAGATGTTATTAAAACGGTTTATGTTAGAAATGATAAAGAATTAGAAGCATTTTTTAACAGATATATAAGATAAATTATAATTTTTTAATTCTATAATTTTGGTGAAATTTGTTAAGTGCTTCAGTGTTAGGATTATTTTGAAGATTTGATTTGTGATAGGCAGAAATTAGTCCTTTATCAAGATCTTGAATAACCCTTTCTAATTCTCTACGATCATAACCTCTCGCAACTCCTCTTTCTCCAAAATATTTTATTTTTAACATTGGCTCAATAATTTGTTCATTAAATCGTTTATTTAACCTACTAATATCTGAACAAACATATCCTTCCTCAAGAATTGTAATTCCAGTCATATAAACTCTTAAAGCGTATAAATCTTTTTTGACACCCTCTGCTTTTGTTTTTCCAGACCACATATCTCTTGCAAAATTCAAATAATGATTAAAAATCTTTTTACTTAGTGCATTTTCCTTTACAGAATCTCTTAATTGTTGAAAATCTGGTGACTGATAAATTATTAAATCGCTAAAAGGCCATTCAATTCTATTTCCATTTGAAGAGGCAACTAATTGAAGATAGTGTCTTAATTCGTCAACAGATACATCTAATTTCCTATCCTTACTCATAAATTCAAAAACTTTTCTTTCTTTCGGTTTAATATCAAAAAAACTTTTAGAATCAGAAGAATAAACTCCTCTAATGTCGATATCGGAGTCTTTTGAAGGAAAACCAAAATTATGCGCTCCTGAGATCATTAAAAAAAGAGGTTCTCCACAGGTTTTTAATTTTTCAAAAATATGTTCTTTTTCGCACAATTCAAGAGCTTGTTCTAAATATTGTTTATTGTTGTCCATCCTCAATAGAAGAATATTCCACTCTTTTATAAAATTATCTGTTTTTATCACTGTTGAGTTGCTACTTAATTAGCGGGAGTTCCTCTAGTTTTTACATAAATCAACTTTAATCCTAATAATATCTGTGTCTAATAAAAGAAAATAATTAAAAGCACGAAAGTCTTTTTTCAAAATATGCCAAAGATAATTATAATTCACGGAGCCATGGGAAGCGGAAAAAGCACTATATCGTCTGAGTTATCTAAAGCCCTTCCTGATTATGTTTTAGTAGATAGGGCTTATTTTAAAGATACAATGCTTACTAATATTAAAAAACAAAATCGTGAATTAGCAATTACTCTGAGTAAAGAGATAATGTTTTTTATTTCTAAAAAATTATTAGGAGAAGGATATAATATTATTCTGACTGAGATAAGAATTTCAAAGGTTAAAGAAATGTTTGGAGAAAAATACCCTATTCACTCTTTTTATCTGGAGTGTAGTTTAGAAGAATGCCAAAGAAGAGACGCCCAACGCCAAAATAAATATGATAGACCGGAAAGAGTTAAAGAAATGCACGAAAAACACGCTCATTCAGACAAAGAAGATATAATTATAGATACAGAGAAAAACTCGGTTAAAGACTGTGTAGGATTAATTCTAAAACAAATAGAAAAAAAATAACTGAACTTCTTTCTTTTCCTTACGATCTTTTTGGAATTTTTAAGATTGTTTACAATAAGTTAAAGGATCGGGCTTTATACAGAAAAGTTTTTATTCATAAACCTTTATTTTAATGTATTGTGGAAGTTAAATCAATTCAAAATCAAGATGAAATTAACAAACTTTTAGATTTGTTTATTCGAGTTTTTTCTGAACCACCCTATGAAGAAGTCTGGACAAGAGAATCTGCTTTTAAAAGATTATCTGAAATTTATGAAAGAGGAAAAGATTTTTGCTTATACATTGAACAAAATAGACAAATAATAGGTATGATATTTTGTCAAATACAGACCTGGCAAGACGGCATACATGTTATTATTGAAGATGTAGTAGTTGATTCCAAACAAAGAAATAAAGGAATAGGTGCTTTATTAGTGAAAAAAATTGAAGAAATTGCTAAAGAAAAAAATATTACGTCTATTGATTTGCTGTCAAATACTAAATCTAAAGCCGTTGATTTTTGGAAGAAGCAAGGTTATGAAACTAATGGATACGTCCAATTTATGAAAAGAATAGAAAACAGTACATCCTAACACTGCAAAAAATATAAAAAAAAAATATTTAATAGAAACGAAAAGATTTATATTGTTAATAAAGCAGTCTTGTTTATATGACAGAATATGATAAGTTAGCCGAGCATTATTTAGCAAGGAGAAAAGATAAAACGAGGCTTGATTACAACAGAGATATTGAAGTCCCTGCTTTAATTAAAATGATAGGGGATGTGAAAAACAAAATCGTTCTTGATATGGGTTGTGGTTTTGGAGATCATGCTAAAAAATTATCCAAGCAAAATTACAAAAAATTAGTTGGATTCGATATTAGCAAAGAATTAGTCAAATATGCAAACCAACAAAAAATTCCTAATTCTACTTTTTACGTAGGGGAAATGAGTAAAAAATTAAAACACGAAGATTTAAGCTTTGATATTGTTTATTCTAGTCTTGCAATACATTACATAAAAAATATTAACAAATTATTCAAAGAAGTGAATCGTGTTTTAAAGAAAAAAGGAATTTTTTGTTTTTCTACAGGACACCCAATTTTTAACTTGATTAATCAAAATGATGATAATATGGTTGGTGTGAAAAGGCAACCAGATGGAAAATTAATACTGTTTGGTGATTATTTTGATGAATCTCCTAAGCCAAATGATTTAGGAAGCTTGGGAAAGGTCGAACTTTGTAACTTTACTTACGAGACACTAATTAAAGCAGGAATAGATAATGGATTTGAATTAATCGATTATAAAGATGCTAAGCCAACTAAAAGTTCTGAAAATTATGATTCTGAAAAATACAGATTGACAAATACCTTACCAACCTTTATCTTGTTTAAATTCAAGAAAAAATAAAAACGAATACTTTGAGTGGACAAATTTATATAAAAAAAGCCTTTTTTTAGGGTTATGGATTTGGAAATAAGAAAATCTAGAAGAAATGATATCAATATATGATTAAAAAAAAACGAAGTTTTTTTAATAAAGAAAAAATAAGCTTAAAATAATATGGGAGATGGAATAAGTATATACGAAACTCGTCATTGGGAAGTCATCCTCCTGCCCGATCAAGCATACTTAGGAAGATGCGTGGTTGTTCTCAAAAGAGAATGTGGAAAACTGTCAAATTTAACTTTGGACGAATGGATAGATTTTCACAATAATATTGTTAAAAAATTAGAATTTGCTTTCAAAAAAGCATTTAATGCAACAATGTTTAATTGGAGTTGTTTAATGAATAATGCTTTCAAAGCCGAAAACCCAAAACCACAAGTTCATTGGCATTTAAGACCAAGATACGAAAAAGATGTTGAATTTGCCAAGGAAAAATTTCAAGATCTAGAATTCAGCCATCATTATAACAAGGAAAGAAAAATGATTGTCTCAAAAGATGTTCTTGAAAAAATTTCTGAAGAAGTAAAGAAATGTTTTTAGTTCTAGATAAATATTTATATACATCTCTCAATATTATAATTTTATGGTTAAAATAGTTGCAATAGGAGGCGGGGAGAACGGAAGGCCTGGAACTGAATACGAAACTAAAAAAATTGATGAAGAAATAGTTAAACTTTCAGGAAAAAAACAACCTTTTGTTTTATTTATTCCACCACCTAGTCAGTTTCAAGAAAGTTATTTTCAAGTAATGCAAAAAGTATTTGTAAAACTAGGCTGTGAAATCACCCCACTATACTTAAGCAATCCCCCTCCTGAAAAAAGAGAACTGGAAAAAGCCATATTAGGCACGGATATAATTTATGTCGGTGGAGGAAACACACTAAAGATGTTGAAATATTGGAGAAAACACGGCATTGATAAATTACTTCAAAAAGCTGCAAAAAAAGACATAGTATTATCCGGACTAAGTGCAGGAGCAATTTGCTGGTTCACATCAGGCTGTTCTGATTCAAAAAAATTCACAAAGCCAGACGCGGGTTTAATGAAAATAAAAGGTTTGGATTTTATACCCGCACTGTATTGTCCTCATTACGACGTTGAAGCTGACAGAAAACCAGAATTAAAAGAAGTAATGAAAAGAACAACAGAAATAGGTTTAGCATTCGATAATTGTAGCGCTATAGAAATTATAAACGACGAATATAGAATAATTACTTCAGATAAAAAAGCAAATGCTTACAGAAACTATTGGAAAAACGGAAAGTATCACGAAGAAATCATCACTAAGAAAAAAACATTCACGCCCTTAAGCAAATTATTAAAAAAATAAAAATACGCCTTTTTTCCTCGCGTCATATTATTTCTATGCCTTTTGAAGTTTTTCTTTAGAATATATAATTATATGTTTGTTTTTACTTTCTTTAGTCATGGGTATTCCTGCTTCTTCTCCTAATTTTTGAATTTCTGCTTTGTTCATGTTTGATTCGCGTATGAAAAGTACTTCGACATCATATTTGTCTTCAATGAATCCCTTATTACGATAAGCCAAATTCATGTTGTCTTCTGGAAAAGGTTTTCCATCAGGTTCTCTATCAAGCCAATCAGGGATTTTAAAGTCGTCTTTAACAAATACAATAAAATCAAAATCAGAAAATAAACTTCCTCTAAATCCTGGAGGTTCATATTCTCCAAAGCTATTCTTAAGTGCTGAACCAATTAATACGATTTTAATAATATCCTTATTAGGTAAGAACTTATTTTTTATTTTACTAATTGCTTTATTTCTTAACTCAATCGTTTTTTTCTCAGAGTAAATTATCTTATGAGGTCTTGATTTTAAATGATAATCCATAATTATTATAAATTACTTTGATTCTTAAATATTATGGAAAACATGATCTGGCCAGTTCCTAACGCGAAAAAATTCTTGCCTAAATCAAAGCATAGAAAAGAGTTAAAACTTCTTTGCTCTTTCCTTATGCCATTCTTCGGCTTCTTTAGGCAAGGGGAGAAAACCCCATTTCTCAGCCCACTCATCAGCATCTACTTCTAAATCATCACCATCTTCTTCTTTCCAATTCCTACCTTGCATTGCATGGCCTAATTCGTGTGCAATAACCCACTTTAGAAGAGAAATAGGCATATTTTTATGAATGGTAAGTTGCATAATTTTAAATTTTCCTTTAATAGAATCTAAATGAAATAGTTGACCATAAGGTTTTTCATGCAATACAGATAGAACAAGATTTTTAGTAGCTATAGCAAAATCTTCATCGGGTAAAGCGAGAAGAACCTCTCTTAAAGCTTTCTTTGTTTTTTTATAATCAGGCCCTTGAGCCGTGAATGTTCTTTGAGCTTCAATAAATTTATCAACATCAGACTCTTTTGCCATAAAACAATATACTGTACAAGAAAGTATATAAAAGTATTTAATCCGAAAAAGGAATTATTTTAAGAAAGTTTATAAAGTAAATTTGTTAGTATTAAGTATGGAAATTCCTTTTTATAAACAAGAATATACGTATACATGTGGAGCCGCCGCTATGAGAATGGTTCTTGAAAGAAGCGGTGTTAAAAAATCTGAGAAGCAAATAGTTAGGATTCTGAAAACTAATAAAGTTAGAGGGACGTGGCATAAAGATTTTCCTAGAGTGGCTGAGAAGTACAAATTAAATTATATTGTTAAAAGAAACAGTTCTATTGAAGATTTAAAAAAATACCAAAAACAAGGCTATAACCTGGTAATATGCTATTATTACCCACCTGAAAAGGTAGATCACTATTCTGTTCTGAAAAAAATTGATAAAGAAAATATATATTTTTATGATCCTTACTTTGGAGAAGACCATAAGTATTCGTTAAATTATTTTTTAAAGATATGGAAGTCAAACCCCAAGTATGATGGTGAAAAAAGATGGTTTTTTGGAGTTAAAAAAGGTGGATTAAATGGGAAAGTATGAATATAAATGTGTGGCAATATGCGGTCTAGGAGATAGAACTACAAGGAAGCTGAACGAGTATGGCAAAGAAGGCTGGGAATTGGTAGGTAATAGTTGGATCTGGCATTATTTTAAAAGGAAAAAATGAAAAAATCTGTTAAGATAATATTACTCATATTTATCATACTAATAGTTGTTTTGCTTACAGTAAGAATTGGAACTAATTTAATCTATACATACAAATACGAATCTTGTATGAAACACGAACCAAGTCCTATTTATGATAATGAAACAAGTACTTGGATAAATAGTTGTCCCGATGGTTGTAAGTTAGGTAGTTGTTTTGGTGTAAGAACTGCTTGTTGCCCTGAATAAAATATTAATTAGCAATATTTTATATCTAAAAAACCATCCATTTCCCTAACTAAATCTTTGGTTCTTTGTATTAAAGAATCTCTTCTAGAATCATAATCTTCTATAATTAAATCAGAAGCTTCCTCACCAGTTACTTTATCAACTAGATTTATTCTATTAAGAGTTACTGGTTCATAAACCCTGTGGAATTTATCGTTCCTTAGAGGAATATGAAAGGTTAAATAACTGTCTCCGTTTAAAAAATAAATTTCGGAATTAGAAACTAATCTACCCTTGTCTAAATTAACGGTTAAATTTTCTTCATCAATTAATTGTCTTTTCTTGTTTAAAAATTCATAGAAAGAAGATCTTTGATTGATAATAGAGTTTTGATAAACAAGGCCTGTTTTAAAAAAAGAATCTAATTGAGTGAGAGGAAGTGTTCTTATAGAAAAAGAATCTGATACTGGTAGAGGAAAACTAAACTGGTTTAATAAAAGTTGATTTTTAAAAATGTCTGAGCCGAATAAAACAATACCATCTGGTTGATTAAGATTTCTGATTAAATATTTTATTTTAAGTGAGTAATCTCCTTCTTCTTCAGTATGTATTGTTCTTTTTACTTTGAAAGGTTTTTCCTTTCTAAACTTGTTTTTTGCTTCTAGGAGTTTTGTGCGCTCTTTATTACTGAGATTTCTATCTAATAATTCATCAGGGAAATAACCATGTCTGTGTGATTCTCTAATCGCTTTTATGGTTTCTTCAAGTCTCTCTTCCATTTTAAAAAAAAAGTAATATGAATAAAAGCGTGCCGAGAGATGGACTTAACCTTGCACGCGTGGATTAACCCTTACCATTCCTACTTCCTGCAACCCCTCAAACGCCACTAGTCTAGCTTATGGCTGCTCCATTCCTGGCCTGACCAGATTCACAAGCCTAGCGACCAAGAGGGACAGGATATCAACAGTTTGGTAAAGACCAGCTATGCAAAGCAAGCCTCTCCCTCGGCTTCGTCCCCCACGTAAAGCCGGTTTTGGGTTACAAGGCACGGCTAACGCCCCGGACTAGCAATTATTTGGTAGTGTATTTGTTTTTATAAAATTTTAGTCTTTTTTGTCTGCTGGTTCGTATATTAAAAAGTCGACTGGTAAATTTTGATAAAATAAGTCTAATTGTTCGTTGGGAACAATATTTTTTTTTCTTATTAAGTATAGTTTTGAGTTTTCTTCTCCTCTGTCGTGTAATCTGTGGTGTTTTGTAGATTCTTTTTTAAGATCGACTACGACATATTTATCTTTTAATTTTTTGAGTGAGTTTTCTAATCCTATTCTTGCTGGCCAGTCAGGTGTTTGTTGGCCTGAAATTCTTATTAGTCTTGTTTCTATGTTTTCTTTTCCGTTATAATTTCCTAATACGGCGGCTGCTCCTGTTAATTCTGTTTCGTAGTTTGCGGATTCTAAAGCTTCGGTTATTTCGTAGAATGCTTTGGCTTGTTCATCTTTTAGGTATTTGTGTTTTCTTGACATGTTTTTTGTTAAGTGAATATGATATATAAAACTTTCCCTTGAGTTACTACTATTTAGTTGTTATTAATTATTTTCAATATGGACAATAAATATTTTTTAAAGTAATTATTTAAATAAAAAGAAAACATACTATGATGAAATGAGCATAGAAATAACCTTCTTAGGAACGAGTAGCATGGTACCTACTAAAGATAGGAATGTGCAAAGCATCCACCTATCATACGAAGGAGAAGGAATTTTATTCGATTGTGGGGAAGGCACTCAAAGACAAATGAATATAGCAGGAATAAATCGATTAAAAGTTAAAAAAATATTCATAAGTCACTGGCACGGAGATCACGTATCAGGCCTTATAGGCTTAATACAAACAATAGGCAATACAGATTATCCAGACACTTTAGAAATATACGGACCAGAAGGAACAAAAGGATATATGAAAAACATACTGAATAGTTGTATTTTTGATTTGCGTATAAATTTAGAAGTTAAAGAATTTAATATAAAAAATAAAAAGAAAGTTTATGAAGGTAAAAAATATTATGTGGAAGCAATTCCTCTGGAGCATGGAGTTCCTTGTGTTGGATATGCTTTTGTTGAAAAAGATAAAAGAAGAGTGGATATGAATTCTTTAAAAAAATACGGATTAAAAACAGGTCCGTTGATAGGGAAGTTACAGAAAGGAATGGATGTGGAGTTTAAATCTAATAAAATAAGTTTTAAAGACGTTACACACTTAGAAAAAGGTAAAAAAATAACAATTATAATGGACACCAAATACACGAGTAATTGCGAAGTATTAGCTAAAGACGCGGACTTACTAATATCAGAAGCGACGTATAGTAGTGAAAGAAAAGATAAGGCTGAAGAATATAACCATATGACTGCAGAGCAAGCAGCTTTTGTGGCGAATAACGCAGGTGTTAAAGAATTAATATTAACTCATTTTAGTCAAAGGTATAAAGTTCTTAATGAATTGAAAGAGGAAGCTGAAGAGATTTTTCCTAATGTCAAGTTAGCTTTTGATTTCATGAAAATAAAAATGTGACTACTTCCGAGTAGTTTGAAAAGGGTAAGTTTTATATAAGATTAAAAAATATACAAAAAAATAAACGAAACGTATAAAAAACATTAACTTTTCACAACCAACTTTACAATGAATCCATTAGAAGAAACAACAATAAAATTAGTAGCAGAAGGCGAAGTAGAAAACGGAAGAATAGTTCTAAATCCCAACGGAAAAAAAACAATAATAAGATTAAACGGAGCATCAAACATAAAGAGAAAAATAGATCCTTATTTAAGAGAAAACATAATCAACTATTTAGAAACAAACTGGTTAAAATACGTAATAGAACAAGAAAGCATAAACATAAATAAGATATACAGAGGAAAAGATACCGTAATAAGAAACGCAACAGAAAGAGAACTAATATGGTTCTCAAAAAACGAAGAAGCAATAAAAAAACCAGATTTTTTAGATTCTAGAGACTCACAAAGAATACTAAGAACAAACTACGTAAAAAATAACGAAACAACAAGAAATAGCATAGAAGAATACCTACATAGATTCTAATCTTCTAATCCTCTCCTCAGTAGGAGGATGAGTACTGAACAATTTCTCCAACCACTTCTTTTTCCTTTTAGGCCTAGATATAAATAAATGACTATTACCCGCATCAGCAACTTCTAAAGGATTCGTATCCCCACTTAGCTTCCTAAGAGCATTAGCCAAGCCACCAGGATTCCTAGTGAGAACCGCCGCTGTGGCATCAGCAGCATACTCTCTTTTCCTACTTAAAGTCATCTTAATAGCTTCACCAATAAAAGGAGTTAAAATAGCTAAAACTATACCACCTATTAAAAAAAACAAAGTAGCCCTACCATCCCTACCACCACGAGGATTAAATATAGCAATCCTTATTAACATATGACTAAGACTGGCCAAGATACCCACTAATATAGCAGCTAAAAGCATAGTCCTAATATCATAATTCTTTATATGAGCAATCTCATGAGCAACCACCCCTTCTAATTCTTCACGATTTAACTTATCTAATAAGCCCGTAGTTACCACGACCACCCCTTCTTCAGGACCCTTACCAGTAGCAAAAGCATTCATAGATTTACTTTCAATAACATAACCTTCAGGAGTCGGAATACCCGCAGCCAAGGACAACCCCTCCAAAGAATGAAACAAATGAGGATATTCTCTTTTAGTGACTTTTTTAGCACCAGTCAACCTCAAAAGCATATTCCTACCACTACTATACGCGATTAAAGCATAAATGAAACCTATAAAGAAAGTGAATATCATACCAAACGCTAAACTACCCATGTATAATCCTAAAAAGGCTCCCAACAACAAAACTAATGAAAAAAATATGAGAAATAAAAAAAAAGTTCTTATGTTGTTCTTCCGCACCTCGTCAAAATGAACTAGTTTAGACATTTTACACCAGCACTAAAATTTGACTTTAACGTTCTTCTTTTCAGATTCAGCCACTTCAAACATTTGCTTTTTCCCAAAATTAAATAATGAAGCAAATAAGTTCGCAGGGAAACTCTGAATCTTCGTATTAAAACGCATAACCATATCATTATAATGCTGTCTGGAGTAAGCAAGTTTGTTTTCAGTACCGCTTAACTCTTCCTGTAACTGCAAAAAATTCTGATTAGCTTTTAAATCAGGATAATTTTCAGCAACAGCAAATAAACTTTTCAAAGTATTAGTTAATTCACCACTAGCCTCTGCCTTTTTAGCAGGAGATTTAGCATTCATAACACTAGTCCTTGCTTTAGTAACTTCTGCTAAAGTTTCTCTTTCATGCTTAACATAACCTTTAACAGTTTCAATAAGATTAGGAATTAAATCATTCCTTCTCTTTAGTTGTACATCAATCTGTGCCCAAGCATTCTCAACTTGATTTTTTAAACGTATAAAGCTATTGTATAACCAAATAATAAAGATTACAACAAAAGCAATTATACCCCATAATAACCAATCCATTTTCTTTAAAAACCTCCTTAATTATAAAAAATAATAATCATTAATTTTTTTATTTTGAAGCTAATTTTATATCATCAGCTTTAACTGTTTTTCTACCAGCATGACTAGCATACTTAACAGCCCTTTGACCAACGTGTTCCGCATGATCTTCTAAAGCTTGTTTTAAAGCCCTCTTAGCCTCTTCAGCCACTCTGTGAGCACCAGCCCTTTTTAATAAACGCTCCATAGCAGCCAGAGGAATTCCTTTTTGATTAACCATGATAACTCAATCCTCCTATAACTAATAGTTAATAATAACTAATATAAAAAAGCTTTTATAATTAACGAATATTACAACATAGTTAATATGTCAAGAAAAAGCAGAGGAATAGCCGGGGAACGAGATTTAATACACAAATTCTGGGGAGTAGGCTGGGCCTGTGTGAGAGTAGCAGGAAGCGGTAGTAGCCAATTTCCAAGCCCTGATATAATAGCAAGTAATAATCTCAGAAAATTCGTAATAGAAACAAAGATAACGAGAGATAATAAGAAATATTTTTCTTCAAAAGAAATAAGGAGTTTGAAATTTTTCGCGGAGAAATTCGGTGCTGAACCCTGGTTAAGCATTAAGTTTTTCCAAACACCTTGGCTTTTTATTAGTACAGAAGACCTTAGGGAAACAAGTAATAATTTCGTAATAAGTAAAGAAGAAGCACTTACAAAAGGATTGACTTTTGAAGAATTTACTAAGGATTAAAAAAATTTTACTTCAGAAGGCTTGAAAACATAAGTGTTTTTGTCATCAAAATAACCACACATAAATTTTTTTAAAGGTATGCCTGTTCTTTTACTAAGCATAAATGCATAAAAATAAACTTGTGTATCCGCATACTTTTCCCTATGAGCATTAGGTTTATAATCCCAAATCCATACTAATCCATTTTCTATACGAACTATATCTATATGACCTGATAAAGATTTTTCAGTACCGAATAAATCTTTATAATTTTCATACTCTTCAGCTTCTAACCATATAGGTATTTCAATAGCCACAGTATTCTGATCATAAGCAAGCATGAACATCTGAACGTTTAAATGATTATCACCGTAATAATCACTATCTAAGCCTATCCTAGCTAAATACTTAACTTCATGATCTAAAGATTTTTTATCAACTCCTAAATCGAATTTTAAAACACTGCTTCTTGGTCCTTCAACAAAATGTTCAGTAGGACAATTTTTTAAAACTAAAGATATGTAATTCCAAAGATTAGAAAAACCGTTTTTGCAATGATTGGCTAATTTCTTTTTATGAACCCTAAAATAGTATTGGCCACCATGATTTAAAGAAACACCTGTTATCATAATAAAAAAAAATAATAAACAACTAATATAAAAAAATAACTAAAAAAAAAGAAAGATTGTTTATTTTTTCTTTTTCTTAGCTTTAGAAGCCGGTTTTTTCTTAGCTTTAGAAGCAGGCTTCTTTGTAGACTTAGAAGATAATAGTCTAGCAATATTTCTTTCTTCTTCCTGTATCTGATCTTCTTTTCTTAGAACTTCATAAACTAAAGATTCGATATGAGTATCTATCCTAGCTATCCTTCTTTCCAATAATACTAAAACTCTTAAACTATATACAATAGCAGCTAAAGTACCTAATACAACTCCTAATATTACAGCATCAACGCCCATTTTATTATTACACCTCTGAAATTTTTATAAATAAAATACTAATAACAGTATATAAAGTTTTTGGAAAAATGGTTTAATTAACAAAAGCTTTAAATACTCAATAAGTATTTATGGAATGTAGTAAAAATATTATTAAGGGTGGTTTATAATGTTAAAGATGAAAAAAGTTACAGAAACTTACGATATGAGGGTTTTTACGGACACGGGAGATTACTTCGGGGATATTGAAGAAGTAATTGTTACGAATACCAAGATTTTTGGTTGGAAAGTAAGAGCTACAAAAAATAGTTTTTTAAATAAAGTTTTGGGAAGTGCTAAAGGAGTTATAGTGCCGCACCAATTAGTGAAAAGTATAGGTGACATCATGCTTATAAGTAAGAGTGCTGTTCCTAGCTATAATCCTGAAGACGAAGAATAAGAAAAAATTCTTTTTTTTATTTTTTTAAATTTATTATATCTCCTAAGGTTAAAGGACCATCGTTTTTTGTTTTGAAGTTTTCTTTTTCAAAATCCTTTTTTTCTATTAGGCTTATACCTAATTCTTTATTTAATTTTTTAGCAACAATAAAATTAGGCTCTTGACTCTTACTCTCAAATTTTTTTATTTGACTAACTTTTTCACCTATCTTAACAGCTAGTTCTTCCTGAGAAAGACCTTTTTTTTGCCTGGCAATCCTTATTAATTCATCATAATTACTAACTAAAAAATCGTTATCCTCCTCGACAATTTTAGGCGAAGCCTTTTTTTTAAGCTTAGGCTTATGAACTATTTTACCAAATCCAGCACAAGCTCTACAAGCATTAACCAATGTTCCTTCAACTAAAGCATTAACTAACTCAGTTTCTTCCCCACATAATTCGCATTGCATAATTACAACCTCCTAAGTTTTAAAAAATAATACTCTACTTCTCCTTGCAAAACCTTTTTTTTGTCAATTATTTCGAAACCTGTTAAAGTTTTTTCTATAAAAACAGGCTTTTTAGTTATGAGAGTTAAACCCTCATCATTAGTTAATAATAAACTACTCTGCTTTAATAATACATTGTTTAATTCAATAGCTCTTTTTTCAGCAAGTTTTTTACTAGGCTCTATCGGCAAAGTAACTATACTATTTATTTTTTCGTGTTTTATATCTAAATAAGATAATTCACACCTCGCGAAATCTATGAATTTATCAACACCAGCTATTTTAGCATTTTTTTTCTGAGCAGCCAAGTTCTTAAATTTAGGATCATAACTATGTATATCTTTAATTTTTATTTTTTTCTCATCAATTTTATTTAATATGTTTTCATGAGGTTTAAAATTTTTTAATTTTTATTAATCAAAATTTTTATTATAATAATTAACACTTGTTTTGCTTTCTTTTAAAGCCATTTCTATAGCGATAGTTCCTGACAATCCTAAAGGATCTAAAAAAGGAGTTTTAGCATTTGCAAAATATAAAGCAGCAGCGGCTAAACTGCCTTTTATATTGTTAGGATGATTAAAAACGCGATATTGTCTTTTACTAAGATCTCTACCCGCTAAATCAAGACCAGCGACGAATTTATCATCTCTTATTATCACCCTAAAATCAAGCTCTCCTTTTTCTTTTTTATTTTCTAAACTTGCTTGAATATCAACACTTCTAAAATGATGCAATCCTTTACGATCACACCTTATCCTATTACAAGGTATTAACTTAATTTTTTTTAATAAATCATCAAAATCCTTGAATTTTCCACTGCTTGTTTTTAACAAAACCCTTGAAGCTAACTGAGAAGTATAAACAAAATTTACTAATTCAGCTTCAGAAAAATCTATTTCTCCATAGAAATCATTAATTACGAATTTATCATTCTCTATTTTTAATAAATCCTCACAGCCAGGATCAGTCACTACAGCGATTTTCATAATACTCTACCCGTGAGTATACTAGCTAGTTTTTCATACTCTTTAGAAGCTTTTCTTTTAGGATAAAGATGAATATAAGGTTTTTTATGATGTACACTATGCATGAATCTTTTATCCTCAGGTATAACACCTATAACTGGTAAACCAATTAATTTTTCAACTTCTTCCTTAGACATATTATAAAACTTGGATTTGTGCTTAGTTAATAAAACCCCAATAACTGTTTTTTTCTTTTTAGCAGCGAAATTCTTAACTCTTTTAGCACTTAAAACACTTGGTAAGTCAGGATTAGTAACTATTATGATTTCATCACTCAAATTTATGAGGCCTTCAGTTTCTCTTCCTAAACCAGGACTTCCATCTATTAAAACATAATCAGTGTGTAAATGTAAATCTTGTAATACTTTATAGAGCTTTTCAAAATCAACTGTTTTCATAGCACTAATAGATAAATCAGCAGGTATTATTTTTATGCCAACTTCGTGGTGATGTATTGCTTTAACAACGTCATGAAAATTTTGTAAAACATCATGAATAGTAACGGGATGATAAATATCACCAAGATGAACAGATAAATTAGGACTGCTTAAGTTACCATCCAATAATACTATATCCCCTCCTTTTTTAGACATAGCCAAAGCTAGATTTATACTCGTAGTAGTTTTACCTACACCCCCTTTTCCGCTTAGTACTGCTATGAACTTAGCCATTTTGTATTACTTATTTATTCTCCACCAAGTAAAATACTTATTTTTTTGAAAAACTCTTGCTGAAAATGATAATATTGCGTGATTATATCAATATTCACTATTTCTTCTCTTCCATCTATATAAGTTGATAGTTTAACATGTCTTCTGTATTCCTGACTTTTTTCGGGATTAGGAGATCTGTGTATTTTTCTTAGTAAAAAACATAGTTCTACGTTATCATCTATTTCTTGATTATCCTCGTAAAGACTCTTAACCAAATTACCTCTTTCTATAGGGGTACCGGGCATGACACTCGTTTTTTCTTGTTCAATAGCATCTTGTATTATTGCTTGGAATATGAGGTCATAAGCATCGATCATCCTACTAACCGCATTCAACAATACATCAACAGTCCTAGTGTATTTTAGACTAACATATATTAAATGATCTACTCTTTTCAATTCTTCTTTAGCTTCTTCTAAATATTCCATCATTAGTACTTGTTACTTTACTCATTTCTTCTATAAAAACTTTTGCTTCAAATAAATAGTTTTTTAAGATTTTCAAATCTAAAGTTTTGAGCTGGTAATCTTCATTAGCAATTACGAATTTATCTTTTCTTCTGAACTCAACCGGGCTTTTTTGGTGAGAAACGTGTATCTCACGCATATTCCTTAATAATTCAAAATAACTTTTTTTGTTAACGCCATACTTACTAAGAACTTTTTTAAAAACTATAAACCTTGATTCGAATTCAACGCTTAAAGGAGGTATTCTTTTAAACAACCTCTCATATTCTAAAACACTATTCATAGACGCCTCTAAAGCTTTATAAATAGTATTGGCTGCGCTTAACAATAGTTTAGTATCATGTAATAATGTATAAGAAGTTAAAAGTATATGATCAGCAACACCAATTTTTTTTTTAGCTTCATGCCTTAATTCTAAGAATTTTTCCATTCTAGTACTTATTAAATTGTTATGAATATATAAAAATTTTTATTATTCTTCTGATAACTCTATGATTGTCTGAGCCAAATCACCATTATTTTTTTCTAAAGCCTTAAGAGCTTCTTCCTTTGAAACATTAGTTTGATCTATTACTGTTTGGACATCTTCTTCACTTATTTCAGGCTCGACATCTAAAGACTCTGTTCTTTCTTCACCTGTGACTTGGTAAGAAGTTTGACCCATCATATTAACTTTTTGAACACTAGGATTATCAATAACTATCTTTTCATCACCTAATAAGAATATTACTTGATTAACGGGTAAATCTTCTTGTTGAACACCCATTCTCTTCATTGCCTGCTTCATCTGCCTACTATTCATTCCTGGTATCATAAAACCTTCATCACCCAAAATAAAATTTAAGCCCTAAAATCAATATTATACACGTAATTATTACGAAAACAGTAGCTTCAGGACTTATCATTATATTAGAACTGTAACCATCAAAGTACCTGGTTAGTCCAGCTCCGCTACTAGGCATGTTTATCTTGTCGTTTTTTGCCATTTTGTTATTTAAGAAATATTTTTTCTTTTAAATAAGTTTTTATTCGTTTTCAATAGCTTGGTTTATTTCTTCATCAATATCCTCATCTATGTCTTCAGAGTCTAAAATGTCACAGCCCTCTATACAACTTACTGTTCCTGTTCTACCATCTACTAAAAAAGTGATTTCTGAAACAACACTTTGTGTTCTTGAGCTGAATAATCCTATTACTTTATAATCGGAACCTTCCCTGAAGGAAGTTACTACTGTGAATTGTTTATCTAAAGCTTGACCGTATACTTGGCCATATGTTTGAGCATTAGTCCTGGCTCTTGATTCAGCAATTACTGGTGCCTGATCAACAGGGCAGTCTAAAGGATTTGATACTTCAGAACCATCACTACAAATATATACCTCGTCTGAAGTTAGTAATAAAAAGAATAAGGCTAGTGTTACCACCACTAATGAAACTAATAATATTTTGTTTGCCATTGTCTTAATAAAGGGTAAAAAGATTAAGTGATTTAAAAGTTTTTTTAAAAAACCATCTTTTTTAATGAAGAGAAGAAAAAAGGGGTTGGGTGAGTATAAGCCGCCTTCTGTAAACCTTCCTAGACAGGAACAGGTTTTAGTAGCATTTTACTAAGCCTCTTAAATCCAGAGTTGCATCAGCCAAGGACTCACAGTTTCATCAAATCTCTTTGTCAAAGTCTAATCCAGACGATTGTCATACCGAACAAAGAGCTGTGTCTTTTCTGAGTGGTTGCCATCCCTATTAAGGATCTCTACCATTGTTTTTTATGAAGAGTTGGCTTTTTTTTATTTGATGGGCGGACTTTCCTCCTTATAAAAATAAATAAGGATTGCTACTTGTCACCCTACCCTTTGAGAATTAGTTAATACGTATCCATATTTAAATTTAATCACGAAAAAACTATTAGGTAGTAAGTAATAAAGTTTAAAAAGGATTCTGCATATGTATACTTTCATGGCTCACGATCTTTTAAGGATTAACAATATTAGTAAATCTTACGGAGATATAAAAGTTCTTAATAATATAGATTTAGATGTTAAACCAGGAGAAATAATAGGCATTATAGGTAGTAGTGGTTCTGGAAAAACAACTTTTTTACATACAATAATAGGTTTTACTAAGCCTGACACAGGCGATGTTTTGTTTAGACAAAGACACTTAGTAGAGGGTGTTGATGATGTTGAAGATATTTACAGATCTATTTTTAAAAAGCCTTCAGAGTTTAAAAGAACATATGGATTCGCCGCTCAAGTTCCTAGTTTTTATGAAAAATTAACTGTTAAAGAAAATCTACATTATTTTGCAGAATTATATGGTTTGGGTAAGGAATCCGCTATTGCAAATATTAATACCTTGCTTAAGCTTTTGAATTTGGAAGAACATTCTAATTTATTAGGTAAGAATTTATCAGGAGGAATGGAGAGAAGACTTGATATTGCTTGTTCTTTAATACATAATCCTGAATTGTTAATTCTTGACGAGCCCACGGCTGATTTAGATCCTGTTTTGAGAAAAAATATTTGGGAGATGATAAAAAAGATTAATAATAAAGGTAAGACCATAATATTATCAAGTCATCACTTGAATGAATTGGAAGCTCTTTGTGATAGGATAGCAATTATTATGAGTGGACAAATAGTGGAATTGGGAACTCCTTCTCAGCTCAAGCAGAAATTTATAAAGACTGAAGAAATAATAATACAATCTTATCCTGGTAATTATAAAGATTTGAAGCCTGTAATAAATAAAAATCTTAAGAAAAAAATAAGTAGTATTTCAATAGAACACGAAGGTCTTTTTGTTAAAACGGAGAATCCTCAAGAAGTTTTAAATGATATTATTAAGATATTTGAAAAAGGTAAAGAAAAAATATTGGAGTTAAAATTGACAAAGCCTAGTTTAGACGAGTTATTTATAAGCTTACAGAAGAAAAAATGAAAACTACTAATTCAATAAGGAAAAGTTTGAAAATACTTTTAAGATCTAAATCCTCTGCGATAGTAGTTTTATTAGCTCCTTTAATAATAGTCTTGATTATAGGCTTGGGTTTTTTAGATACTGGCGAGACTATTATGAATTTGGGAGTTATAACGCCAAGCACTACTGATACTACTGAAAGGTTTGTGAGGAATCTTGATACTGTAGAGAATAATATTATAAGATATGAAGTGATTGAAGATTGCGTACTTAGTATACAAGAAGGTAGGGTTTTAGCTTGTGTTTATTTCCCACCAGGCTTTGAAATAACTGATGAAGCGAGTGAAGAGATTACTTTTTATATTGATGAGTCAAGAATAAATCTTGTTTATAGGTTAATATCGAGTTTGAGTTTGAGTGTGGAAGGTGAACAGGCAGAGATCAGAGAAGAAATAACTAGTGATATTTTAAGTGTTCTTGATCAGACAAGCAGAGATGTGGATAGGACAATTACAGAAACTATATCTATAAGGAGTTCTATTAATACAGTTCTTGAAAAAATAGAAGATGCTTCTAAAGAGTTAGGGGATTTAGATACCAGTTCTGAAGATTTCGTTATAGATGATTATAGTTCTGAGCTTGATGATTTAGAAGAAGAGTATTCTTTATTAGTTGAGAGAGCGGAGAAAGTAATTGATGAATCTAGTCAGTTTAGTAATGAATCAGCTGCTTTTGATGATGCAATTACTGATTTAGACGATGTTTTGTATGATTCTGATGACGTAATAGAAAATTTTGAGGTTTTAAGTGATGCTTTAACGTTAGTTAGTGAGAGTTTTGTTGATTTGCAAGCTAAACTATCTGATGTTGAAAGTACCAGTAGTGAGGTTCAAAGTGCTTTAGATAGTATAGAAGATGAATTAGATGAGATTAATACAGCTTTAGATTCTTTAAGAACTAGACAAGATTTGATGGTTGAGAGAATTGACCAAATGCAGTTTAGGGATGCGGGGAGGATAGCAAGACCCGTGGGGACGAATATAGAGCCTATAACTAGTGACATGACTAGACTTACTTATAGCTTTCCTTATTTGTTAATGTTAGTTATAATGTTAGTAGGTGTTATGCTTAGTAGCACATTAGTTTTTATGGAAAAAGATAGTAAAGCTTATTTTAGAAATTTCACAACGCCTACAAAAAACATATTTTTTACAATGGTTACTTTTTTAACATCTGCTTTAGTAATATTTTTACAAGTTTTCATAATAATGATAGTTGCTTATTTCTTCCTTAACGTCCCAGTACTTGATAATCTTAGCGTTACAATCACTTTATTGCTTTTAGCCACCATAGTTTTTATAATGATAGGTATGTTTATAGGTCATTTGTTTAATACTAGCGAAGCTATAACAATGGCTAATATAGCAATAGGAAGCATATTCATATTCTTATCTAATTTAATATTACCAATCGAGACTTTATCAGAAACTATACAAAAAATTTCTAGTTATAATCCTTATGTTATTATGAGTGAAAGCTTAAGAAGTAGCTTGTTATTTAACTCTACTTATCAGTCTTTATTGACTGAAATACTTCTTATCATTGCATACTCAGCCATATTATTTATTATAATACTAGTCTTGCTAAAAATTTCTAGCTCTAAATACATATATGATTTAAGACATAAAAAAAATAAGAAGAAACAAAAAGGAGAAGATTTCATAATTAATAAAAAGAAAATAACTAGTGTAGAATCTTTATTTGAAGCTTTAGAATCTATTAGTGAAAAGGAGTATAAAGAATTAACAACGCCTAAGAACGTGATAAGCGAATGGTTAAAGGAAGAATTAGGACGAAAATATTTGGCTATGAGGATTAAAAAGAAAAACAAGAAAGACGCACTTAACATAATAAAGAAAAGACTTAAGAAAAAGAAATAAAAAAAAAGGTGTTGTTTTTTAATTATAAATCATCCAGATCATCCAAAGACATGACTTCTTCATCTAAATCATCATCGTCTTCATAAGATTTTTTGTTTTTTGAATCATCATCCCCTGTAATTTCTGGCTTTTCCTCTTCTTCAACACTTTGTTTTTCAGGCAGTTTTTTTATTTCTTCATCAGGATCCACATCTAATTTCATATCATAAACAACAAGCTCTAATCTCTCAAACATCTTATTCTTCTGAATCCTACCACGAAACTTAACCATTTTACCTAGTAAATCAGTCTTTACTTCTTCAAAGCCAGAAACATCTTCTTTATACTTATTAAGTTCAGCTTCGGAAACATTCAACAATTTCAATATTTGATCTTTCCATAAAACACATCTTATATTATCACTTCCATCATCAACAAATAAATTAAGAACAGCACCCTCTGTACCATCTTTCATCTGGAAGAATTTAGGATCGAATACTTGAACAATAGTTACGAAAACCTCTACGTTATTATCTTCTTCTTTTAAGTCACTTATTTTTTTATGCTGAACTTCTGATTGGACTTGTTTAGCTTCCACAGATAAACCTTCCGGATTAATTTTTATTTCAGTAGATTTTGAAGCATGAATTTCACTTCTGCCTCTGTTCTCCCTAACATCAACATTACTTATTGATAACACGTCTTCTTCTTTTACTTTATTTAATAAATCAGCATTTTCATCCCATAATACTAACATAGTAACTCCTGTTTCGTCACCAATTAATAACCTCGCAACTTTGCCTTGACCGTCTGCTTTTTCAAATGTTCTTACTTCGTAAGTTCTTAAGACCTTAGCGTTTAAAGAAACGTTTTTCATACCACCTACTATTTTATCAATTTTGGTGACTCCTTCTTGCTTCATAAGGTCCACGCCGTATTCATTAGCTACTATGTGAGCTGCTCCTTCTTCACTTATTAAACCAGATAATTCTTCAAGTTTGTCATCTATTTTTTTCTTAACTTCTTCAGCTTTAACTTCTTTGTCAACTACTATTTTTTCAATTATTTGTTCTTTAGAAATATTAATCATTTTAGCTTTAATCCCCCTCGGTCTATAAAAGGATTAATAACATTATTTATAAAATTATTGGTAAGAAAGTACGAAAAAAAAATTCGTTAAACCAATCATGATTTTTTTAATAATTAATTAAATATAAATGCGAAGTTAATTCTGAAACTTTTAGCTCTTTCCCAAAAATCTACTTTGTTTTTGTAAATATCTTTATTATCTATTACGTGATTATTAGATGCGCAGAATAAATAATGATTTTTCGTAGGTTGACAAGCTGATTTATTTATTTGAGCTTCACGCATATAAACAGTGTTGTTTTTAACCAGTAATTCTTCTACTCTGCTTTCTGCTATGTGAAAAGGAAAATTAGTTATTCCCGTTATAGTATTTAGTTTTATACTCGTATTCGTATCAATACTCACTCCTTTAAAAGAAATCATTGAATTGTTAAACTCTAAGGTATCCATATAACCAGGAAGTGTTATGTTACAGCTACAATTACCAATACTCGTACTACAGTCTTTTATTTGACGAGCAACATCACCTAATAAATATTCTATTCTATAACTAGCATTTGTGTACTCTCCTGCTTTAAATTGATTAAAACGATTAGGTACAATATCTAAGGTTTGTGTTCCTGTTTGAACACCTCCTTCAATAACTTCTTCAACGTCTGAAACGTTCAGGAATTCTAATGCGACGCCATTATCATATATTAATTCAACATCTCTTTCAAAGTCAACTATGAAGACTTCATCATAATAACTATTATTGAAATAAGCTCTTTCTCCACCACTACCTTCAATGAAATCTATTAATTCTCCAGTCACGACTAAGAAATCGTCATTTGTTGATAAATTCCCGAGATTATAATCGCTTAAAGGACAAGATCTTGAAATACTAACATTCCTATTTCTTTCCAAAACTTCTTGAACACAATTATCATAATCATCATTACAACTAGCATGTAAATCATCAACGAAATCAAAAACATCATTATAAAACAATCTCAAACCCCTTATTACATGGGTAAAAGAATAATCCCCGCGCAACATACCCATAACGGATCCTGACCTTGCGGAAGCACCAACTACATTAGCATTTTCATCTAATAAGTAAATACTAGGGAACATATTGTTAATACGATCATCTAAAGCAGATTCATAACTAGTCCTACCCACACCTGTGTATACACCTATTTCGCAACTACCTCTATAATTAGCACCTGAATCTTCTGCTTTATATATTCCGTTCCAATCATTTCCATCGCCCCAATAAATATACACATAACTATTGATGGGTATGTGACAATTAGAATTAGGATCGTCATTAACAGATATGGTGAATTTAGCAGCGGGATCTGTACGTGTACTAGTAACTCCTTTGTCGAAATCGGCTTCTACTGAGCTTTCTTGTTCAACATCACTTATTGAACGCAAAGAATAAACACCTCTGTTTGAAAATCCTCCTATTTCTTGACACATAACGTCTTCAAAAAAACCTCTTTCTTCAAAAGGAATGAAACACCAACCCCTGACACTAGCATCGAATTCTTCTCCTTTACCAGTACTCCAGTCATCATAATCCTGTCTGTCAGGAGTGTAATAAATAACGCTTTTAATATTAGTAAAGCTAGGTAAAACTTCATCATTTTCAATAGTAGATTCTATTTCTCTTATTTGTTCACTACTAATATCAGCCGCGACTAAGGGTAATAATAAAAGTAAAGCCACTAATATTATCATACTTGTTTTTTTCAACTTAACTCCTCCATTAATCTGAAAACTTCCGAGTAATTAAAAGCTGGGCCCGGATCAGATTTTTGTCTGTTAATTTCATCATGACCAATTATGTGATTCCTATCAACTCTTATATTAGGATGTCTTTCAATAATATCATTAATTAGCTCCGCAGTAGATCTTATTTGTTCGGGAGTGTAAGCTTCCCAGCATCTACGTTCTCCACTAAGTTGATGAGGTACGTTAGGATTGCCCAAGTAACAACTAGTTACGGGACACGTAGAGTGGGAATAACCACAGCCTACTAAACTAATACCTATAGATCGGGAGTTATAACCCGCATCACAAACTTCTTCTGCATAACCTAAACAACCAGCATGATTCGCAACTTTATTTTCATCTACAAATTGAAATACTTGACCGTCTTTGTCAATTACGTAATGATAACTGAAACGTCCTTTACCGCCGTTCCACAGAACATTAAAAGTTGAGTCTGCAGAGGTAGTTACTGTGTAATGCATAACTATGGTATCTACTTGGCCATGTCTAGTTGAGTATGTTAATCCGTCTCTTTGCATGTATCCCCTGCTATTTTCGTAATAATCTGTACTTATTGGTTTTTTAAAAGTTATTCTATAATCTCTTAAATCTCTGTAAATAATTGTTTCTAATTGTGATAAGCTATCAATCCTTACTAAATAATCATTATTTTTTCCTTCTATGTTTATTTCGTATCCTGGTTGTCTTAAATTACTGGGATGATTAGCAATTGTGGTATAAAAATAAGGTTCTAAATAGTTTGTGAAACTCTCTTCAATATCCGGTTTGCATTCATTGGTTATAATTGGGTAAATGAATTCTCCACATTCAAATTCTTCTATTTCATGTTCATATGCTTCAACGTGGTATCCTGAAAAATCATTCAGCACATTTATTGTTTGAGCACTAGCTATTTTCATTGATGAATCTAAATAATTAAATTTTTCTTGTTGCGCGTCATAGGCGTGCATAACGGATAATTGATTATAACCTATGAATTCTGTTTCTTCTAACGCGGTTAGTAGTAAAAAGAGTGCTCCTACGAAGAATAAGACGAAGGCGAGGACTAAGAATAGTAAAGTAACTACGCCTTTTTTGTTATTTGGTGAGTTCCCCATAATTTTTTTTCCCATAAAAAACATCCTTTATTAATAACTTTTTTTTAACGACCACCTCTAGAAGGTCTAGGAACGAAGTATTCTGAAATACTCCTAACATCATCACTTGGTTTTATTAGTGTTGCAATAAAATAATAATCTTCACCCATCATATTAGGCGTTAATTGAGGTTGACCAAAATCTAAAAACCTATATTGAATAGGAGCTCCCTTGGTGCAATCAAAATCCTCATCTTCAACTTTTTTTATCCTAAAAACTAATTCGTTCCTACGAGAAATGCCTACTTCCTCATGTACAAAATCACTTAGTTTTTCTTTGAAACTTTCACATTTGTCTTCGTTCATATACTCTACTAATAAATCAGCTACTGTGTTATTATTATTAGTATTATTAACAGGTAATCTGACAAGTGAATTCGTGAATGTTTGAGATTCTAAAAGCTTAGCTTCAGCTAAAAACCTATTTTTATTTTCTTGAATAGAACTGTTAAGAACAAACATTAACACTATACCTATTAGTATTAACATACCGAGAGCCATGAAAGCCCCTAAAAACTTCTCCATAATACCTTTTTTTCCTAATATCATTTTATTTTCATATGTATAAATACGTAATTTTTAAAACTCCTATGCTACCATTTATAAAAACGGGATACTCGAAAAATAATTGGTCACCGGTTAATAAAACCATTACGTTCTCAGTCTCAACATAACCTGTTTGTAAATCACCTGAAGAGTTAAAATAAGAATACTCCACTATTAAACCACCTTCGAAACGACTTTTTAAAGGAATACAATCTTTAAAGTCTTCCTCGTTAAACTTGTTTAAATCTATACTGCCAAAACCATGATTTTCATCAATCAAACAGTCTCTTAACAAAACAGATTCATAAATCTGATATTGAACAACAGGAAAAACCCCACTAGATAACTCACTAATATTACCCGCGTAAGCTGTAGAGAAAGAAAAAACAATAAGTAAAAAAGGCAACACAACTAATAAGAAGTAAAATAAGTGGTCAGCTTCAGTCATACTTAAAACGCCTTTTTTCAATTTGTAACCTCCATTATCTCATCAGCTAATGAAAAACTATAACGACTACCACTATATTCGTTAGGTAACCAAATAACTAAGATGTTCTCCATAATAACTTCTTCACGATAACTATTAACACCCATTTCCCTCATGTTAGCACCTAAAAAACAACCAAGTTTACGGTACTCGGGGAAACGCTCAGGATACCTGACCATAAAAGGACCGTCATGAAGACCGATAAATAAAAGTATGTCTGCTTGATGATCAAAAGTAGGTATTGGATAACCGTTAAAACCGAGATGATGATTGAGATTCTCCACGAAATTAAAACTACCAACACCTATAGAATTTACTTTTACAATCCTATTATCTAAAATACCTGGTAAACTATTACAAAAAGATCTTAATTCACCAATATCTTTAATCCCGAATTCTAATTCATCACCTTGCCTATAAATAGGTAAAGTAACACCTCTTTGAGATGTGAAACCAATTACTTCAACACCAGTAAAAGTTCTGAACTCACTCACGTCACTACCTTCCAAACTAGAAACCCTTACGCTATCACTACTTACAACCTCTAACAAATAATTAGGTCCTGCGCTATAAACAATTTCTACGTCGCTACGCGAAGCAGTAACGGACTCTATTAATAAAGCTAAATCCCTGCTGAATAATTCTTCTTGACTAGAAACGCCGTAGTTTAGAAGATTCATCATGCCAAATAATATCAGAGCGCCTATAGCTACGTTAAAGCCAGTAAAGAAAACCATTTGAACAGAATTTCCTTTTTTATTCATTAAGAACCTCCTGGTGTTGGAGAACAATTATTATCGGAAGAAAAGCAAAAACTAATAACACCACCTTCTTTTTTAGTTAAATAAAAATAAGAGTCACGCACGAGATCATGACGGATGCCGAAACTGTTAGTCCATTTAGCAGTATCTGCATCTGGATCGACAACATCCGGATTGACAACATCCTGATCGTCAGGATAAGCATCTTCAAACATTATTTCTTCTTCAATAACATAGTTTTCAAAGGACAAACAAGAATACTCGCTGCAAGAATACTCTATAGTAATCATCTCACCATGTCTTTCATTAAATCTTTGCACTCCTTGATTACATAAACAAATACACAGATTATTAGAGTCGCAAGAACTAGGTTTAAAATTGCTTGTTACATCAGAAAAAAGATGACGATTGCGCGAAATAGCCAAAGGACCAGGCTTATAATCATATTCACTATCAGGGTTTAAAAAAACTATTTTTGAATCAGGCTTTAAACTAAATCTGAAAGACTCCGTGGAGCCTTCATCCATGCTAATTAAAGTTTCTTCTAAATAATTCGTGAAAATTTCTAATTCTGTAGTATCCTCTCCGAAGAAATAACTTCCTAAACGAACAGTGAAAGTACAGGAAGCAATAAATAAAGACATAAATAAAACTAGGCTTAATATCCTAAAATACATAGTGCTAGTCTGTCCTTTTCTCAAAATAAAATTACCTCTTTATTAAAAAAAATATTAGTAGTCCTAAATCAACATCTCCCGCGCCTGCTATACCTTCTAATAATCCTCCGCTGTGGTTAAATGCGAGGTATCCTAGTAGTAAAACTAGCAGTCCTAACACGAAATATATTAGTTCTTGTATTCCTAATGCACCTTTTTTTTTCATCACGTCATCACCCTTGTTGTTAAGTTATTAAATCTTTTAATTTTTAAAACTTTTTAATTAAGCTCATCAAATGAAATATAGCCATAATTATCAGCATAACTTGCTACATTGGAGTTAGGAGGCCCTATGAAGATTACTTCACCATTACCTCTAAATGCATCCTCAAGAATCCTGGAAACATCACCTCTAAATATAACTTCATTTAAGTTATTATCATCAAAAGCTTTTTCTCCTATAAGTTCTAAACTTTCAGGGAATTCAACCCTTGTTAAATTATTTGATCTGAAAGCAAAATCCCTTATTTCTTCAATATTATTCCCGAATTTGACTTCAGACAATTCATTCATACTAAAAGCATGAATACCTATAGACTTAATACTGTCTCCAAATTCAACTTTTGATAACTTATTTTCACTGAAAGCACCACTTGGAATAGTATCAATTGTATCAGGAAACTCTACAGACTCTAAGTTTTTACGTTTAAAAGCGTCCTGAGCAAGTGCAACAACCGTTCTACCATCTATTTCCCGAGGAATTACTAAACGGGTTTGTGGAGGTGCATAATCGCTGAAACCCCAAACCGCGATAGAATTATCCCCCCGTGCAGAATACATAAAAATGTTATAACCTGCTAAATTTCTAGAATTATCATCACAAAACGCATCGTGTTCTATCATCCTTTTTTTTAAAGTGACAACATCATCAAAATCAGTATCTAAGCAACCTGGTCTTATAATATCCCTAATAATAGGCATTGTTCTAGCAGGATCCCTACAAGCTGTAACGTGAGCATTCACCACTCTTCTCCCAGTTACGGGAATGAAACAAATATTATCCTGGTTTTTTAATATGTATAAAAAATAATTGTGTGAATATCTATAATTTATTTTTTTTTTTTTTTCTAAAAGTAAGCTTTCCCATTCTTCAAAAGATAAACTTTCAACACGTGAAAAATCTATATTAGATGGATAAAGACCTCTATTATAATCCCTAATTTCATCATATAAAGATTTGGCTTCTTGTTCTCCATAAACTACGCAAGGTTTTAAATCGTTAAATTCATGACGTTGTATTACATTCTCCCCACTATAAAGTTCTAAACGAGTTACTGAATTTTCCTCTTTTAAACTTATAGAGAAATCATTGTCAAAAAAACTCTTGTGAAAAATATCAATTACTCCAAAACAAAAATTTTCATCAGACTCCACCACGTTTGTTAATTGATTGCGAAAACCCGAGAATACATCCATAGCATCACGCTGATCCATAACTATAACTTCTCTACCCCCTCCGGATCTACTACGCTCAGAAAAATCTAAAAAATCAATTGCCCTATCAAAAGTAGGTAATAAGCCAGACTGTATACTGTTAAAGATGAATATTAAGAATAAGACTACTATAACTGCGGATACAAGCGTTACAGCACTCAAACCTTTTTTATTCATCCGAACGTTACCTCTATCAAATTAAAAAATTCTCCACTTAATGTGTATATGAAATATATTATTACGGCAAGGGTAATAGCTATAGCAACCCATTTTCCTAATTCACTAAATAATATATTGGCTTTTTTATTCAATTAAATCACACTCATCAAATATTTCACTAGCAGGAGCTATGATCAAAGCATTATTACCTATTATGTCCGGACTGAATAATCTGTGATCACTGTCAAAAATTCTTTTGTACCACGCAGGTACGTCACTAGTGCTTACGAAAGCGACGTAGTAAGGAACAGATATGTTAATATCTTTTACGATAGGAGGGAATCTCATACCATCAGATATTTCAAACATGTAAGAATCACCAGGTATTACGTCAGAGCTTAAATCAGTTATTTTTAAAGTATCGTGAAGCTCTATTAAAGTATTTATTATAGCCTGGCCTAATTCTTGTACCGAAGAAACTTCAGAGCCTACTCCTTGATAGAAATGTTTACTTAGTAAAGGTCTTATTTGTTCTCTTAATATTCTTGATTCATGATCACTGCCTATTAATAAACGCACTTCCTCATTTTGAATACCAAGCATTAACATTACTCCTTGACGGGTAGATGCGTTATCTAATGCTATGTTATCAGCTATTTGTCTAGTTCGAGATAATGCTAAGCTATTGAATTCTTCAGCTACTACAACAAATAAATCCCCTATGTTATCTTCTCTAAAATCCTGACCTAAACTTTGTATTTCGTTTAAAACATCATGGCTTAGTCTTCCAGAATAATCACTTACGTAAATGAAGTCGCTTTCATCAATTAATCGAGATCTTATACTTCTATGCATCAGGATTTCATGATCAGAAGGAGGACTTAAACGAGTTTGGAATTCGAAAGAAGCACTTATATACTCATAACTAGCTCCTCCTCTTAGTACTGGAGGATTATAAACTGTGTTCACCCAATAATTTACTACTTCTTCTGCAGAGATTGTTTTTTCATTACTATTACCCATATCAGGACGATAATCAATAGGGTAATCACTTATGTTACCTTCGAATTCATCCCCTATAAATCTGAATCTTGAACATACACCACAAGCTTTTCCACTCTCCAGTCTTTGCTGTCCAAAAACGTCAAGTACTTGTCCGTCAGCGAATTTATACCAACACTCAGCAGCCAATTCACTTATAGTATTTAGAGCATCGTCCCTAGTGGATACTTCTACGTCTTTAGCTTCGCCAGTTTTACAAAATAAAGGAGGGAGTATGTCGTCTCCGAATATACCTATGTCTATAAAGTATCTGTCTCTTGCTAATACCGATTTTCTACACAATTCTATGTCTGCTGAGTCCGTAGCGGCTCTTATTATAGTTGCGTAGGCTATGCTGAGTATTCCACTAACTAATATTATTAATATTAAAACAACAAGTGTTTTCCTGGTTAATCCTTTTCTATACGCCAATACCAATCACCCTGGCAGCTATTATTAGTATAGCTCCACATACTAAAATAGTTAATATAATTATCATTAATTGTTCTAAACTCATTAATCCTTTTTTTTTAACCATAACTTTCTCATTATGAATAGTCATAGAAGTGGTATTTAAAAGTTTCTTAATCAGATAATATCAATGTATAATCTGTAATTATCTTGCACACTACTTCCTAGTTGGTTATATAGGCCAACGTTTAACGTGAATGTTTGTCCGGGTTCGGCACCTGGTATGCTTAAAGGGTTTAAATCTTTACAATCTTTATAAGATATGGTAGTGTCTACCCCGGGTCCTGTTAATGATCCTGAACACTTAGCCGTATAATAATCATTTTCAATCCCGAAACTTATGTCTACATGATTATCAAAAGGCGGGTTTAAAGAGGCAGTGACTGTTTTTGTTCTTTGATTATTCATCTCGTAATCAACACTATTAACTCTAAATGTTAAATAAGGAGGATCTGTTATTACGTTAAAATACCTTCTTTGTTCGTCTACTATTGTCGCGTCTTCTCGTAATATCGTGATTAATTGATATCTTCCTATATCATCAGATCTTAAAGTTATGAAGTCGCTTAATGATAATTCGCTAGAACAACTACTTGTATCTCCCCAGACTTCTTGACCTTCTTGGTTTTGTATAGAGTAAGAACAAGTAAGTTCTTCATGGCTTCCAGTATATTTGACAGCGAGTGTTAAAACTACTTCTTCGTCTGAAGAAACAGGTATTTCCGCAGGGAATGATTGGAAGTCTAGTAAGTCTTCATAATCGTCTATGCCGAATAAAGTGTATAATCGTGGAGATTCAAAACTAGAATCTCTTGTTTGTAAAACCACTCTATACGTTGCTAGTTGAGAAGTGGTTTCTTCTCCGAATAATCTGAAAATTAGTTCATACTCAGCGTCTCTGATAAAGTTTTCAACATCATAATTTATTCTTATAGGTAATAACATTAAGTTTGAACAGCCTGAAATATCACTTCCTAAAAGATTTTGTGGAGAGCCAGCTTCGTTTAGTTTCCAGAAGTGGTAACCGCATTGTTTTACATTACTACCTTTGATATTGCTAACTTCTAAAAACACACTACTTAAAAACTCGCTATCTTGTTTTAACTTTACTAAATCCACAGGTATTGTATTAACAGCTTCTTTTGAAAGGTGTATTGTTCTTCCATAAAGTTTAAAATCTGCACTAGCAGGAGTTACTATTTGAGGAGGCGGAGGAGGAGTTACAGGTTCAATAGTTGTCTCATCTGTTACTTCAGGAGGTTCTTCATCCGGAGGTATTACTGTGAAAGGTATTATTACACTAGTCAGTATTTCTTCTTCTACACTAACTATTACTGTGAGTGTGTAAGAACCTACTTCTTCTTGAGAAAGACGGAATGTGTTATTGAAAATTTCTTCATTTTCATCTGTTTTAATGCTCGCTGTATAGTTCCAAGACATGTTGTTAGAAGCTATTCTACCATTGGAATCAGTCATTCTAATACTAAGATTGAATTCTCGTATGTTATCAACCCATAATTCATAAGTGTAATTATTAGGAACTTGCAGTGTTTGTCTTTGATTATGCCTTACGACTTCATTATCTTCTTTTCTAATTTGTATAATAGGAGGATCTTGAGTATCTACAGGCCTTCCTCCTGGTCTGAAATTAGTAGCGTTTACACAACATACTTGATTGGGGACGATGCTACCGTCTGATAATTTACATTGAGAAGAAGCTCTTATTTCTTGAGGTCCGCAAGAGTCCCTGCATTCTCCTGGGCAAATGCTTATTTGGTCTCCGAAGGGATCCCAGGCTTGGTATATACCGTATAAGATAGTTGTGAAAATAACTATGCCTATAAGCCAGTATATTACTTCTCTAATACCCATGGCTTTTTTGTTTAGCATGGGATTATCAACCCCCTACATGACAACAATAAGGACGATTAGGTTGACAACTATTATCACCATCAGGTAAATGAGCAGGTCCGCAGAATTCGGCTTGACACCTACCTCCTAATCTGCTACAAGAAGCCGCGTCGTCCCAGCCATCCGCTGTGGTAAAGAATATATAAATCAGAGTTACCATAACTAACAGAGCTATTATTACAACAACGACTGTAGTTATGGTTAATTCTGCTTTTTTATTTATCATACTTTTGACAACTCACTTCTTTTTATTATTGTGGTACACAACAAACTTCTCCATCAGGACATGAATAGCTAGGAGCTCTAACGTACGTAACATCTGGATTAGCTAGTGTTAATTCTTCACAACCTAGTTCTACTGGTTGACACTGAGCATCTCTTTCTAGAGAAACACATCTAGTTCCTTCGAAGACACTAGAACCTGCATTGAATACTAAAACTGCTAATATAACAAGTACTATCATAGCTAACGCCGCTGCTACGACAACATTAAGACTTAATTCTGCTTTTTTAAACATTATGACACCTCTTAGTTTACAAGGACTATTCTCATTTATAAATTTTTCTAAAAACCACGCCTAAAAAAAGTTTTTTTTATGTGCAGATTCTTATTTTAAAAAATACTACGACGTTGGTAAAACCTTCCCTTACGTTTTTAGGCGTGAATAATTCAAAACCTTGCCTGTTTTCAGCACATTCATTGGCTAAATAAGTTATTGTTCCAGAAGGACTTGTACGACTCACATTTATAAAGTATCTTAAGCCATACTCGTCAAAAGTATCACCTACCATTTCTTTAAGAGTATCGTTAAAAAAAACACAAGCATCATAATAATCCCCGCATTCAAAAGTAGGCAGATCAAGTATACATTGTTCTAATACTTCACCCATATTTTTTTGTTTATCATTAGCGTCTTTACAAACAGTTTCGCTGTTAAAAAAAGCCGTTGCGAAATTCTCAATTAATTGACGTTCAGCAAAGGAATCATCGGGAGCCACCGATGAATCAGAAGAGTCTAATAAGAATACTAGTACGAAAAATAAAACTAGTGTTATTAATATAACTATTATTAACAAACCTACTATTTCCATCTGGCTTTTTTTTCTCATTGAACACTAACCTCTAATATTGCAAAATAAGTTTTTTTATCTACGGGATGATAAACATTAATTGGATAAAAAGTTCTTTCTATACGCCTATTTTCTTGTAAATTATCAAAGAAGTTTATTGATTCATTGATTTGAAGAGTGGTGTTTAAATCATCATATATTATCAATGTTAAGTTAACATTGCCCATTCTTCTTATGTAATAAGGGTCGTCTTGTAAATTCTTAAAAGCTTTAACTTTAAAATAATCAAAGCATTTGTAACCTATAGTAGCTACTTCACTTGTACAAGTGAATTCTTCCATGTTAGATATTCTTAAACTGGTGCTTAAAATGTCTAGATCAGACTCGTCTTCTAGTAAAGATTGTGTCTGGGTAGTTCTGAAATTGGATAAATAAACTAATCCTATGATTATTAAAATCATTACTATTATAACTACGGTTATTGATTCCCCGCTTTGAATTTGTGCTTTTTTCATTATTAACTAATCCTTATTTGTTTTTTAATATATTCTTGGAAGATTACGGTTTCTTAAAAGATCATTAACCGAAGCCAATTCATTCCTATTAGCAGGACTCGGTATTTCTTCTTCTTCAAATATAGGTAGTACTTGGTGATAAAAAGTTATGCTTACCGATTCGTTTAATTCGTAAGTCCTATTGTAATAAACTTTATTTATAGCCCTAGTTCTTTCCTGTATTTTATCCATTGTGCAATTAAATAAATCTTCATCACCAGTTATTATAAAACCCATTTTTAAAACATCAATATCAATACCTTCATATTCAACTCCATTAACAACCAAATCATCACCTGTTACGTCTATGTTTATAACATCTCTAAAACCAGGAGGAACATAATTTAACGACTTGGATATTTCACCCGGGAACAAATCAAAATAATACTTTGCATCATTTGAAAAGTTATAATGCGTCATGTTATCAACTAAAAAAGTCACTCTCCCCACAGGATAAGGCACATTTAAAACAGTAGACCAACTTATTAATCTAGACTCCCCCACCCTAGGAGGAGAAAACAATAAGTCTTGTTCTAAATGAACACTACCCACACTATTTTCTAAAGAAAACCTATGACCATCAATACCACAAGAAAATATGAGTAAACGATTAAAAGGAGTCGTGGATATCCTAACACTATCCACACTAGACTCGTAAGAACTCAGAACAATACTCATTCTTTCCATCACAGTCCTTCCTAATTGATCAGAAGTAGCATCAGTTTCGAAACTAATGACGTTATAAAACAATACTAATATCGCAGCTCCAGCTACTAATACGAACACCCAATTAAAAGATATTTCTATTTGAGCTTTATTAAACATGAAAACCATTATAAAACCTTCACCTTAAAAAATTTTTTTTATTAATTATTCATCAACACTAATCACGACTTCTCCACGATGACCAAGCATGACAAAAGATATGCTACCCACAGAGGATTCTGCACAAGTAATATTTTGCCCAGCATATAAATTATCAAATCGTAACGCGTCAATTAAAATGTTATCATCAAATAAGAATATGTTATTATGATCATCAAGACTTAACTCAGTCCCTATTATATCAGTCGCAGCAAGATCATGCGCCCCGCCTTCATCGTTATTTGCGAAACAAACACTACTTATATAATTAGATCTGTACTCAACATCCCTAACACTACCATGACTAGTAGTCCTAGACAAATCCCTTAATAAGTCAGATTTTAAACGAACCAGTTCGACTTCTTCACCCCTATCTAAAATATTAATAATACTCCTATAACCAACTAATAATAAAGCACCAACTACTAATATAACCATTAAATAAATAAAAACTTGTTGAACTTGTGATTTTCTCATTTTATATCTTTTTTAGTTTGTCAAAAATCTCATCTTGAGATAAAGATTCGAATTCATCAGATTTTTTATCAGAATCAGATTTTTTAGAGGTTTTGCTTTTGTCAGAGTCAGATTTGGATTCAGTCTTTTTTTCTTGTTTTTTAGTTTGAGAAGAAGACGAAGAGGATGAAGAGGCTGAAGAAGTTGAAGATGATGAAGACGAGCTTGTTTTTTTAGACGAATCACTAGACTGAGATTCAGAACTTGATTTAGAGCCAGACGTGGTTTTATCACTAGATTGTTGTTTCTTAGCAGACGAGCTTGTTTTTTTATCTTTAGATTCGAACTCTTTGAACAATTTCTTTCTCGTGTCTAATCTGTTTTTTAAAGCCATTTTAGCTTTTCTTTCTCTTTCTTCAGTCACACTAATATCTTCTACTTTTTCAAGTTGCACCTTGTTAGGAGATTCTTCAAATTCTTCTATATTCTTATTAAGACCAGGAGATGAATTAATACTACCCCCCCTACTTCCTCCTTTTTTTTGCTTATTATAATAATCAAATATTATCAATCCTAAGCCTATTAAGAAGCTTATTAAAGCTAACACCCACATAAGTTTAGAATCTCTTTCAGTGACATCTTCAACAATAGTGTCTTGTCTAGGCGTTGTACAAATATTGTTTTCACAATAACCAGTTATACAGTCACTGTGCTGTTGACATTTCTGATCCACGTTACAAGGTTCACAAGGACCTCCACAATCTATATCAGACTCACCCTGATTCTTAATACCATCAAAGCAAGAAGCAGCAGCACAAATACCATCTTCACAGTTCAAGCTTTCACAGTCACTATCCACAAAGCAAGACCTGCCCTCTGTACAAGCTACGCAGTTAGGTCCTCCACAATCTATATCAGACTCACCCTGATTCTTAATACCATCAAAGCAAGAAGCAGCAGCACAAATACCTTGAGGATTACAATAGCCAGAGTCACAATCTTCATCAGCTGTACAAGTATTGCCTGTGCTACAAGGTTCACAAGGACCTCCACAATCTATGCCTGTTTCTCCAAGGTCCGCATCCATTCTATTGTTGAAACAATGTGGAGGATATTCGAAAGTTACGATTTCTGAATTATTAAATTCGTTATTGTTTTTGTCTTGTACAGAGTAACAAACCCTAGCAGTGCTGCTTAGTGTGAAGAATCCTGTATTAGCCATTATGTTCTTATCAAAAGTACATTCTTCGTCTAAATCTTTATGGATGCTATACCTGGCTTGTTCATCACAACCACTGTGATCATCATGACACATAACACTTATTTCATAGGTTCCGTCCGCTCTCAAGTTTTTATCAAGTCTTCCAAGAGGAGGTGTGAAGTCACATCTTATATTTTCTGGTTCTAATACTCTGGAGAATCTTTGACTCCAGTCGCCGTAGTTGCCAGCTTTATCAACGGCTCTGACTATTATTTGAACTTCTTCTCCAATTATAGATTCTCTGTCGAAGACAAGTCTGTCAATTGGTACATTAGCAGACCTTGATGAAGTGGTACGATTATAAAATACTGACTCGTTATACTCGTTATCGTAAACAGCTACGCTATATTCGTAATGGTCAATTCCTGAAATCCTATCTTCAGCTCTGAAACTAAAGCTTATGGTATCTCCACAAATATTGTCATCTAGTGTTATGTTTACTTCTGAAGGTTTGGAAGTGTCTCTTAAAACGTTTCTAGCAACTACGTTATCAAATTGCGCGTTTTCACAATAAGCTCTTATTGTGTGTCTTCCTAATTCAAAGTTTTCTTGAGCTGTGTAAACATTAATACCCTCTACATAGCTAGGATCGTCAAATCTTACGAATGAATCCGGAGTGTTGTTATTAATAGAATAGTAACAAGTATCTCTTAGTACTGTTTCCAGAATTATTTCTTGAGATTCTTCGTTGAAGTGAGTAGGTGGAGCTACTATTCTGATTACTTGATCCTCACTCATATCAGATGTTAAAGTCGCAGTCCTAGAATTTTCTAAGCCCGCAAGGTTAGTACACGTAACGGTTATGTCAAAATCTCTAGTTTCTGGTATTATTTCTGAGAATACGTTTTCTTCGTCGTAAGTAGTGCTGAAGTCAGTTAAGTATGATGGTTGTGACTGCGCACTTCTTTGGAATCCACCTTCTAACAATCCTTCAACTTCTAGCTGTAAACTATTCAAAGTACAGTAACTAGGAATATTAGTCTCTACAATTGTTTCAAAGCTTTTCCTATTAGTATCAGTTACTGTTTCAGGATCGAATTCTAAAGTATCAATGCTTGGAGGATTAGGGTATGAACCAACAGCAATGCTAGCGTAGTGATGCCAGTTAATACTTTCTTCATAACACACTATGTTAAGAGCGTATGTTCTTTCCTCGCTTAGTTCTCCAAGTGAGAAGTTTGTAGCTGTGTGTATTCTTCCATTAGGTGTGAATTCATTAGAGTAATCTGCGTATAATTGTGAAGGCGCTCTGTTTTGAGTGTTACCTAAGCTATATTTACAATGTACGTCTTCTCTTTCTGTTTCTATAACAATATCATAACTGGACTCTTCACTAAATGCGAAGTTAGGATTTTCTATAGGTGTAGTTAAAGGCTCTAACACTACTACTTCTAAAGTATCCATACCTGCTCTTTCTACACAGAATTGATCATTAGGATCTCTTAAAGTGACTGTTCTGTCAACAATATTTCCTTTGTTGCCAGATTCAGATACAGCTCTTACTAATATGGTTAAGTCTGTTTCATGATAATCAAGGCCGCCGTATAATTCATTAAGATCGACACTTAACACTCCTTGTTCTCCTTCTACGATTTCATCTCTTAAAACATTGTTATTCGCCCCTGTTAAAACATATTCGTAGTGAGAAATTTCTGAGTATAAAGATTCGGCTTCGAAAGTCATGTCTAACACTTCAGTACATACATCATCCTGAACCCTTATGAATGTGTCATAAGGAGGTTGGTTATCAACTAGTACTGTTTGACTTATAACATTAGGATCTCTTTCACACATAGCATATACAGTGTTATAACCTGATTCTAATTGTAAGCGAGTAAAGTATAAGTGTTCTTCCATATCAACACTGGACAAGTCTATTACTTCTTCACTTCCAGAGTCCATACCTGAGAATAGAGTTTCTGCTAATTGTTCTATGTTGAAATAATGCTCTAGATAATCTTCGAATTCTTGGAAATTATTAGTATCTCCTATAGAGTATAAACAATTATCTTCAACAGTGGCTTGTAATAATAATGGAACTACATCACTTGTTGAAAATTCAGATACTAATATGTCAAAGCTTTGAGTCGTAGTCATGTCAGTTCTTAAATTTTTAACTACTGAACTTGTTAAGCCACTTAAGGATTCACAAGTTAAATTAATAGGGAACTCTCTAGGCGTGGTTAAAGGATCTTCAAATCTCTTACTTAATTCTTCATATTCTGTTCTGTAATCATCTAAGTTTATAGGTGTGAAAGAAGGATTTCTTATGAAACCACCCATGGTTAATTGTTCTAATTCTTCACTTTCAAATCTACAAATAGTAGGTATGTCTGAGTAAGCAAATAAGTTATAACTTCTTCCTATACCATCTTTTATTAATTCTGGAACGAGGAATAATTCTATTTCTGGTTCGTCAGGGTAAAACCCTGTTCTTATAGTATCTCCTTTGTATTGTCCGAATTCATCAGTACAAATAATTGTTAAGTCATAAATTTGATTAACACCTTCAAGTCCTAAGCTTAAATCTTCTAATACGAAGAGTACATCACTGACTTTTTCTAAAGTGTTTAAAGGATGGTTTCTGAATTCTCTTTCGAACTCATCTTCAGATAAGGATAAGAAGTTATACCTACATTCCTCTACAGGTCTGTGAGTTCTTATTTTTATATCAAATACTTCTTCATGACTAAATGCTAAATCAGTTATGCCGTAAGGATTTCTAGGCTCTTCTACTTTTATATCTAAATAATCGTAACCTAATTCTTCTAAGCATGTTTGAGACGCCGCTGGGTGTATGAATATTTCATCACTCACTCTTTGTCCTTTGTTGCCTAATTTGTCTATTGCTGAAGCAAATGCTTGGATTGTGAATCCTTCGTAAACTTTTCTGTTACCAGCTGTGTTAAATAGTTCTAAAACGTCTATATCTGTTTGTTGTGTGAATCCACTTCTTACTATTTCGTTGTTGTCTGTATGAGTGGCTATTATTTCATATTCATAATTTTCTATACCTACTCCTTCATCGAAGGCGTTTAGTAATTCTAACTGTATGTTGTTTAAACAGTTGTCTTTTAAATTCACTTCTAAACCTACAGGTCCTTGGTCATCACGATAAGCCCATGTTGTTATGGTTTCTTCATCGTCACACCAAGCACTTATTGTATTGTTACCTCTTTGTATGTTGAAGTTTGCTGAATAAACAAGGTCTTCTCCTAATACTAATTGTTTTTCTACTCCCCCTGTTTGGGCTCTACAACTCATGTCATCTCTGAAGCCTCTGATTTTTACGTCTACATTATCTTGTTTTGTGTAATGCCCGCTTTGCAAGTCTCCTATGAATGTGTAATTAGTGTTGAGAGTCATGTCTGTAGATACAACTGCTCTTTCTGTTGAGTGAAGACCGCTTAAAGAGTAACAAGTAATGTCAATATTGAATAATCTGTTACTTGGTATGTATTCTTCAAAGACATTATTTTCTTCATATAAAGTGTTGTAGTTTTCAACACTTGTTGTTATTAAATAAGCGTTGTTGAAATCACTTCTTAATTCATTAGCTAATAAAGCATCAGGTTCTGCGAAACAATAACTAGGGATGTCTGTTTCAGTTGACACCTTAAAGCTTCTAATAAGGCCACTAGTTATAGGTGAAGGAATAATTTCTACGTTCATAGTAGGTTCTTCATAGGCGCCTACCAATATTTTTTCTCCGAAGAATAAGTCTATGAATTCTGTTGATTCTCTACATATTATGAATAATTCTTCAGCATCTCCTACGAATAATTCTTGTACGGAGTGTTGTAATCCGTTAATTGATTCTAGAACTTGCTGACTATAAGTTCCGTAAGTAAAGGATAAGTTTCTGCCAAATCCTTCAAAGCCATATCTACAATCTACGCTCCTATCAGTTCTTAGTGTTAAATCAATAGATTCGTCAGGGCTGAAAGCGTTAAGTTCTTCTACGTATTCATTAGTAGGGTTTAAAATTTCTATGTTTAAGCTGTCTAGTTGTCTTTGTCTTAAACAATAATCAGAATTGACTTCTTGTACTAAGAAATCAGTAGATAAAGAATCTCCTTTATTGCCTAATTTGTCAACGTTACGAGCTTCAACTCTTAAAACACCACCTTCTAGGCTAGCTCTGTTGCTTAAGCCTAGTTTTTCTAAGGCGCTAAATTCTGAAGTTGTAAAGCCTTTAGCAGAGTGAGAGTTAGATCCATAAGTAAATGTTAAGTCGTATTCGTAATGTTCAAATCCTATACCTGTATCTATTCCTCCACGGAATTCGACAGTTATATCATTTACACAATCATCAAATATATTCGCGTCAATACCTGTTGGTCCTCTATCGTCTTTGTAAACCCAGGTGTTAATATTATTACCGTTACAAATTACGTCTACAGAGTAATTTCCATAATTGTTAAAGTTAAATGCTGAAGAGTAAATTCTTAAGTTATTATTGACTGATTCTGATAATGTGCCTGTGCTTTCACCATTAACTGTGTAAGAACAAGACATTCCCGGAACTAAAGATTCTACAACGATGTCTAAGTCGTCTGTGAAGAATACTTCTGAAGAGCTTGATGCGAACCAGAAATCAGTAGTGTCTGTCATGTTAGATATTAATAATGTGCTTGCTGTAGAGCTCTGACTTGATAAAGAGTAACACGTTACGCTTGCAGGGAATGTCGTGTAGTCTTCTAAATAATCGCTTATTTCTGTTTGTATGGAGTAAGTGTTTTGGTAATCGCTTAGAGTAGTGGGATTATATGAAGTTCTTGAAAATGAGTTTTTAACAGATGCACTTATTAATTCGTCTGCTTCAAAGATACAGTAACTTGGCACATCAGTAGTTACTTTTAATTCATATGCTCTGTTTGCTAAGTGTGAAATTTCTGTAGGTATGAATTCAAAGCTTTCTATGATAGGAGCTTGGTAAGTTCCTACTTTAATACCTTTATATCTGTAATAAGTTTTTTGTGAGTACGGGTCTGATTCTCTACAAATAATGTGGAGAACTTCGTTATTTTCCACGTCTAAATCAGTGGTTGTGTGAGTTAGGCCGTTCTTGTTGAAAGTATTGGCTGCGAAGTTTCCGAAGCTTCTGTTAAGGTTGCTTTGATCGAAGTAGTCAAAGCCGTACCTACATTCTTCTACTGCTCTTTCTGTTCTAATGGTTAAATCAAATACTTGTTGGTCGTGGTAAGCGTTAACTTCTTCTATGTAAGGATTCGTGGGTGATTCTACTATTATGTCTAATCCGCTGTATCCTCTGACTCCTTCACAATAAGGTGCTAGTACGTTTTCTATTTCTGTGTTTTCTGTTATTTCTGCGTAGTTTCCTATTTCATCTATAGCTTTTAATTGGATTGTTAATGTTCCTTCTATTTCGTTTCTTGTTTTTCCTAGTATTTCTAGTACGTTTATAGTTGGTGAATTAGGATTGGCAGATCCTTCTTTTTCTTGTTGACCGTTTAAGCTTAAGGTGTAGTTGAATCTTTGTATTTCAGCGAATAATGTTTGGTCAGCATCGAAAGTTGCTGTTATAGATCCTCTACAATCATCAACTACTTCTATGCTTAGATTGGTTGGTGGTTGATCGTCTCTTATTACTGTTCTTGATACTGATTCATAGCTTCCTGGTTCTCCACAATAAGCCACTATTGTATTTTCTCCACGGGCGAAGTCACGTGTTGCTCTGAATTCGTGC